>CAYNFL010000067.1:0-8674 GCA_964396465.1 uncultured Christensenellaceae bacterium | reverse complement strand
CAGCGGCCAGCTCCACGATGGGGGCATTCGCCGCTTCGCGGTTTGTGCTGATGGTCTCTTCCAGCAGCTCGCGGCGGAATATCCGCATATCTTTGGGCGCTTTAATACCGATGCGCACCCGATCGCCTTCCACTGAAAGGATATCGATGGTCACATTCTGATCCAGCGTAATTCCTTCACCTGCTTTGCGCGTGAGCACCAGCATCCTTTTCGCCTCCTTTTAAGCTTTTCTGTATGGCTTCGTATACCGGATATCGCAGCGGAAGCTCGGCGGCGTCGATGATGATCTGTTTCCCGACACCGCGCTTGGCGTTAATCACCACGGGCGCGGCAAGGTTTACCGTCATCTTCGTAATATCATCCGGAATCACGACCACGTTTAAAATCAGCAGGTCGTTTTTGCTTTCAATATACAGATCCTCCAGTTCATTTTCGCGGATATCGATGTTGTAATCATCCAATATCGCGAACGAAATGATTACCGGAAGCGCAATATACTTGTTCTCAGTGGATTGCAGCCAATAGATCGGCTTCGTATTTCCCACTTCTATGATGATAAATTGATGCAGCTCCTCGAAGCCCGGAAGCCCTGAGGGGAAGCTGATGATCTTATTATCGTTGGTCTCAGATATTCCGAACCGGGTTTCTATCGTCATGTGTTCGTCCTCCTAAAAGCGAATGCCTGCCGGGCAGGCGCTAATCTCAAAGATAATCCAGTATGGAGCATTGTATGATTTCAGTACCCACCTGAAGCGCCGCGTTGTATACCGTCATCGCCATGCTGTAATTCATATAGGCTTCTGCGATGTCCGCATCCTCGGTATTGGACTTACGCTCCGCAGTGGCCAAGTCCTCCTTCTCGTACCGTTTTTGGAGCAGCTCCATACGGTTGGTCATACCGCCCACCTTCGCCTCCACGCTGAGCATGTGGCTCTGCGCGTCCTGCAGCTTTGTAATATAGCCGCTTAACTCCTCCGAAGTGGCGCTGCCCTTCAGTGCCTTATAGATATTGTCAAACAGCGTATAAATGTTATCTTCTCCCGTACCCAAAAGTTCAGTGCCAGTGATGGAAACTTCCGCGGTAATGCCTGTGCCAATCTCGTAGGTGATCGACTGCGAACCCGCTGTAATCAAGTCAGCGTTGGCTTCATCCGTAAGGTCAAGTCCGTTATACAATATATTTCCGTCGCTGTCCAGCGTAAACGGCGTGTTATTGACATTATATCCGCCAAACAGGTACTTGTCACTCGATTGCCCATTGGCAATGCTTAATACCTCGTCGCGCAGCTGCTTGATATACTCCGCGATCGACGCGCGGTCATCTGTCGTATTGGTACCGCTTGACGCACCTACCAGCGTTTCGTAAGCGGATTGGATCACCTCGTTCAACTGGTATGCGGAGGTATCCGTCTGCTCCAGCCAGGTCATCGCGGACTTCACCGCAGATTCGTGCCGCCCATTCTTACTCAACTTCACGTTGCAGCTCATTATTGAAATCAGCCCGACGGGGTCGTCCGAAAGCGAAGTGATCGCCTTATCCGAAGAGCATTGCTCCTGGTATTTTACCAGGTTTGCAAGGTTCTTGTTTAGTGTGCTCAGATAATTATCCGTCATCATGTTGTTTGTAATTCGCATGATTCCCTCCTGTCGTCTACAGGCCAACCCTGCCCGTACGGTTGATCAGTACATCCAACGCCTCATCGATGGCGGTCAGCACACGCGATGCCGCGGAATACGCGTGCTGATAGGCAATCAGATTGATCATTTCTTCATCAATCGATACGCCCGATATGGATTCTTTCCGGGTTTCGAGGTTCTCCACAATCGTATTCTGGTTGGCGGCCGTTTCCTGCGCGCCCGCGCTCGAGATACCCACCTGCACGACAAAGCTCTTCACAAAGTTTTCAAAGTTGCCCACGGTGGCAAGCGATTTGCTCGATGTCAACGCGTAAAGCGCCAGCGCAATCTCGTTGTTGCCTTCCTGCGTATCATCCGCGGCCAGATCAACTTCCATACTGGAGGCCGCGATATTGTACGCACTTTCCAGCACCTCTGCGGAAAGCGATATATTGCCCGCGGTGATTGCATCGTAACCGCCGGAAGGGATTTCAAAGAGATTGATACCCGTCTCCGACGACCCCGTGCCGTACGTGCCCGAGCTGTAGGGTATCGTATAACCCGTCTCATGCACCGCGTTAAACTCCTGCGCAAGGCTCTGCGCCAGCGTGTTAAGGCTGCTCAGCATATAAGGTATGCCGATATTATCCACCGTATCTCCGTCTCTTAAGTCCTTATACGCCTGAAGCTCTCCGCTGCTGTATTCAAAGTCCGTCGTCGTACCTTCGTAGCAGATCGAATAAAATCCGTCCGCATCCGCGCTCGCGGTAAGCAGCGTGGTATCCGTATGGCTGACGAGCGCGGTACCCTCCACCGTTACGGTAAACTTTCCGTCCGTGCCCTCCGAACAGCTGATGTTGACGAGCTGTGACAGCTGGTCAAGCAGCAGATTGCGGCTGTCGCGCAGCTCGTTGGCGTTCTGTCCGCCCATCTCATACCCGTAGATCTCCTCATTATAGTTTGCGATGCCGGTCAGTAAATCGTTGATTTGATTTACGGTGACCGACATGGCATCGTTGTATGAGCCTTGCGCTTCCACAAGCTGGTCATAATAATAGTTCAATGTATCGCAAAGCTTGATACCGTTCTGTTGAAGGTTCGTTCGAATCTCAATGCTGTCGGGACTGGTCGCAAGCTCACCCATGCTCTCGTAAAAATCCGCGAGCGCCGTAGAAATGGTTCCGCTGCCGGAAATCTCATTGAGTATCGACTCAATATACTGCATCTCCTCGGAACGCGTATTCCACTGCCCCAGCGTCGCATATTCGTCGCGAAGCTGGCGGTCGATAAAATCGCTGCGCACTTGGTCGATATCGGTTACCTCCGCGCCGCCGCCGATTTGAATCACGCCGGAAAGCCGGCTTTTGGTATTCGGATATATCGATTCGATGACCAACCGCTGGCGCGTATAGCCTTCCGTGTTCGCGTTCGATATGTTGTTGCCCGTCAACGTGATAGCCTGCTGGCTGACGGTCAGCCCTCTTCGGGCAATTTCCAGCCCGTAAAACATACCTGACATATCATTGCCTCATATCGCCTGATCGACCAGACGGCGGCCATCGGCGCATTCTTCGATTACCCGGCCGGAACCGGTATAGGTACCCAGCGGAGCCTGTGGCCCCGCGATCAGATTGATGCAAAGCGAAGTATACTTGAGCTGCGAATTGATCAGCGTTTTATTGAGTTTGCTGATTCGTCTAATCTCGACCGCCGTTTCCTCAAGCTTTTTGGCCAAATCCTTAAGCTTTTCACGCAGTTCTCCCTGCGCGGTATCAATCACGTCCTTCAGCGACAGATTGCCTTCCGGCAAGCCTTTTTCCGCCCAGATGCCGGAAAATAATTCTTTTCTTTCGGATTCAAGCTTGCGCACGGTGTCCAGCACCGACTGCTGTTTTTCCGAAACGACCGAAAGCTGCGCGATATCGCTTTTGGCTATGGCTTCTTTCTCCTGACAGGACAGCGCAAGCAATTCGCCGTAAGCTTTAACCTCGCCTTCCAATAACTCCTGTAATAAAAACAAATGCTCCAAGTCTTCATCCCCTTCCTTGAGAGCGCTCTACTTACCCAATATCTTCTCCGCCACCTTCTCACCTGGCACGGAATACGTGCCGCGCGCGATTTGCTGCGCGACCTCATCGATGTGCTTTTGCTCCTCGGGCGAACGCACCTCAATTGCATCCTTGGCTGCCTTGAGCGCTGCGGAGAATGTCTTGGCTTCACTGGTCAGCTCCGCTTTGTCCGTGGAGTAAACCGGCTCATCCATCGGCGCTCTTTCCCGTACATGGATGTACTGATTTAACAGTTCTTTTGGCGGAATCGAATCAATCCTCATATAAATCACCTCAAATAAAAATCATTACTTCTTTATAAACATTTGCGGCGTACCCGATAATTTGCCCATTCCCTCGCTTTTGGGCGAATCTGGCTTGCATGCGCCGCCCAGCAGGCCCTGCAGCTTACACTGGCATATGGCGCAAAATCTTCCATGCGATATGGGCGCTCCGCATTTCTCGCACTCGAGCATGTCCCCTTCCGCGCAGTTCAGCGACAGCCTTCCTTCCCGTAAAAAGCCCAATATTATCTTCTCCGCAATACCGGTTTCCTTTGCAATATCGGTCACATTGGCATACGGATGATCGAACAGATGGTTCTTCACGGTCTCGAAATATCTGTCCATCTCCTCCACGCATTCAGGGCAGACGCTTGAGCCAAACGATTGAAACAACTTTTTGCACTTACTGCACTGCTTCACACTTGATCCCATATCATGTCCTCCGCTTACCGAATACTATTTGTCGCATTCTCCATCTCGTCCCAAGTGGTTAAAACCATACCCGCGAGCGAATAGGCTCTGCGCGTGCGAATCAGCTTGGTCAGTTCCATGCTGGTATCAACGTTGGACGATTCAAGATATCCCTGGCGAACCGTTGCGCTGCTGTCGATCGCTTCTCCGGACGCTTCCGTCGCTGCGTAGCAGCTGCCGCCCGCCGCTTGCAGCCCGTCCTTGTTGGTAAACGTTACAATCCCGAGCGACAGGGCAGGCCCGCCACCGAAGTTGATCGATCCATCCTGTCCGAAGGTCATATCGCCTAAATCATCCGGCAACAATATGCGATTCCCCTCCGCGTCCAGCACATAATACCCATCCCCTGTCACCAGATATCGCCCGCTGTCTTCCCGCGATACTGCAAAAGCGCCGTTTCGCGTATAAAGCGCCTCGCCGTTGCCATTCTGAACCGTAAAAAAACCGTCTCCTTCGATCAATAAATCCAAGCCTACATCGGTTTTGTTAGGGTTGCCTCCCATGAAATCACGGTGTGTTGACGAAACCAAAACGCCGCTGCCCTGCTTTAGGTTCGCCGTGCTGCCCGTATCGGCCGGGTCGATCATCTGTGTATAAAGCGCATCCTTAAAACCTGTGCTCTGGCTTTTATAGCCCGTCGTGCTCACATTGGCGATATTGGACGCAATGATATCCATCCTTTGCTGCTGTGCCTGAAGCCCGTGTTTCGCGGTGTAAACAGCCTGCATCGATTAGCCCACCTTTCCGACTTCGTTAACCGCTTTGTCCAGCGATTTATCCAGCAAATTCAGCACGCGCTGGTTTAGCTGGTATGCGTTCGAAACGGACATCAGGCGCGTAATCTCCTCCGCGGTGTCCACATTGGAGCCTTCGAGCGAGCCCTGCACGATTCTGGTATCGGCGGAAGCGCGCGCACCTCCCGATACGCTGTAGAAAAGGTTGCTTCCGTCCTTTCTCAGCACGCTTAAATCCTCGAAAGCGGCGATCCGAAATCGGTTTGCAAGCGCGCCGTTTGCATAGATGTTGCCCTGCTCGTCCACTGAAAAATCGTCTCCGCCCACATGGATCCTGCCGTTTTGGCCCTGCACGTAATACCCTTCGCTGGTAATCAGATACCCCGCGCTGTTCACCGAAAAACTGCCGTCGCGCGTATACCGGTCGCCGTCCGGTGTGGATATGACGAAGAATCCGTCTCCCTCCAGCGCGAAGTCGCTTGCGCGGTCCGTTCCCTCCATGCTGCCCTGTAAAAACGAGGTATACACCTCTTCTATATGCGCTCCTGTGCCGAGCGCACCCACGATGGCTCTTTTACTGACAACCTTTGGGTCGCCCAGCCTTTCGATCATCATATCCTGAAATGTCGAAGATATCAAGGAATCGGATTTATATGCCGTCGTCTCCACGTTGGTTAGATTGTTCGCCAGCACTTCCATCCTGTCTCGCTGCACCAGCATCCCCGTGGCTGCGGTATAATAGCATCGAAGCATAATACGTCCCTTCGCAAGATAATATAGGTCTCAATTGTTATATCGATATAATCAGGCGCGGCTTTAGGTTTATTTGCCCGCCGCGCCCAGTTTTTTTAATTCCATAATGAGTGCTACTTCCTTGGACGATACGCCCAAGGCTCTTGCAATCTCCTCTTTCGTCATGCCTTTTTCAATGTATCGGGGAATCAGCTCTTCAATCTTTTGTTTTGGCTCCTCTGCGTCACGGGTTATACTTTTGCGGGGTTCTTTCGTCTCAGCCGCGGCGCTTCTTGTCGCAGGTGTTTTGCTTACCTCCGGGGAAAGCTTCTTTTCCCCCTTCGGCGGCGCCTTTATTACGGCTGCTGCAGGCTTTTTTACTTCCGCGTCGGCGCTTTTTTTTATCTCCGCTGCGAAACCCGTCTTTTTTTCAAGCTCGGACGGCTTTGCTTCCCGCGCGCTTAGCGCGCTTTTCGGTGCCATATCCGCTTGCTTCATACGCGCATCAAGTTCCTTTTTGGCTTCCTCCACATATTCTTCAAAACCGCCGAGCATATCCTCGATATTCTGATACATCTTAAACAGCCGCTGTTCCTTTTCGTAAACGCTTTTATCCCCGCGCTTATTGCCGCGCATCACCCTGCCGTAAACCCAAATCACGCAGCAAACCAGCAGAAATACGAAAAATGCGAACGTATAATGTGTAATGTCCATTTGCTCTCCCCCTTCGGCTACGAAGCGTATACGGAATCCATCTTTGCCCTCAGCAGCATCACCGCTTTGGAATGGATCTGCGACGCGCGGGATTCCGAAACCCCCAATACCTGCGCAATCTCTTTGAGCGTCATCTCTTCATAATAGTACAGCGTAATCACCTGCCGCTCCTTTTCGGAAAGGTTTTCGATCAGGCCGCCCAAAATCTTCACCATCTCGCCGCCTTCCACCTTTTCTTCCATGGGTTCATCGGGATCGGCGCTTTCCCACATATGGTCGTCCTGCGTCATTTCCTCAAAATAGATGATGTTGAACATGTGCGACTTTTCCAGCGTTTTGCGTACCTCTTCCACGTCCATGCTAAGGTAGTCGGCGATTTCATCATCCATCGGCGTCCGGTGGTAGCGGCTCTCCAGTTCGCTGCAGGCATTGCTGATGGATTTGATCTTGCGCCGAAGGCTGGAGGGCGCCCAATCCTGCTTGCGGATATTATCAATAATCTCGCCTTTGATGCGCATCGCCGCATAATACTCAAACTTCACTTTTTTTGAGGCATCGTATTTCTCAATGGCATCCATTAAGCCCAGTACGCCGCAGGAAAGCATATCATCATAGCTGCTGTACCCCTTGTACGTGGGTATCATACGCAACACGATGCTTTTCACCTGGTCGATATACAGCATCACCAGCTCGTTTTTTAGCTCGACCGTTTTTTCTCTGTGGTACTTGTCCCAAAGCCTTTCCGCATCCGCTTCTCTGCTCATTATTGTGCTCCCCCATTTTTCATGGTTTTCTGCCGCTATTCCTGTCTCTTTTTACGCGACTGCACCTGTTGCCTAAATATATATCTTCTTAAAAACGCCCCGCCGTTTTCTTTAAAGTCTGTAAACATCAGCACGACCTCATGTGGGTCCGTCGACTTATCCGGTTTTATGCATCGCAGCACCTTTGCCTGCAGTGTCAGCTTCTCCTTCGGCGAAAGCCGAATTTCGACGAATAGCGGCGTTTCCTCCTCGAAGCTGGCAAAACAGCTTACCGCCACGCTCTTCTCCGAAAGATCGATCGTCTTGACGCGCCATTTCTGCTTGTCCGGCTTGCCTTCTTCCTTTTCGTCGTACAGTAAAGCGTCCAGCACAATCGGCAGCCTGTAGCATTGCCGCCGCTGAATCTTTTCCACATCGGATACGCGCGCAACGAGGCAGAAGCTGATATCGTCTTTGAAAAACGGCGGAGACATTCTCGCCTGAAAGCTGAAGCATCCATTCGGACGGTAAAACGTAAACGAAACGTCCTGATTCTCCGCCCGCGCGGGTACACCCTTGACTGTGGGCTGCAGCACAACAAACTCGCTGTCCGAAATGATTTCCTGCAGCTTGGTGCGTACCGTCAAGTCCTTCATCTTAATTTCAAAGAGTTCACCCAATGTTACAATTTCGTCAAAACGCATATTGATCACCCCGGAAATATCGTGTTTTTTGTAAGAAAGCGATCCAGAAAGCTTTTAATGCCCGTTCTCTCGGATTCTTTCGCCGATATTCTAGCCAGCTTCGTTGCGATGCCGTTAATATTGACGGATGCCGTGCACTTGGGAAAGCTGACGAGTATGGGCACCTGCATACGGATCGCCTTTTGCATGTTGACATCGCGCATGATACAGCCCAGTTTATCAATGCGGACATCCACGTTTTTTTCGGCGATACGCGCGATGCAGTCCATCACCGATGCCGCTTCGCTTGCGTTGTCCGCCTTGTTGATAATGAGGCGCACACCCGCGCTTTTCCCCTGCTCACCGATGATCTTGATCAGCGCGTACGCGTCCACCACGGCGGTAGGCTCCGGCGTCGTTACGATCAGCGTCTCATCGCTGGCGTAAACAAGCCGCAAAATATTATCCGAAACGCCCGCGCCCGTATCGAATATGATGGTATCGGCCACATCCTCCAGATTCACAAGGTTCTCCACGATGCGCATCAACTGCTCGCCGCCGAGCTGGGTAAGCTCGTATACGCCGCTGCCACCTGATATGAACTGTACGCCTTCAAGGCCCTGCTCAATGATGTCGCGGATATCAAGA
>CAYNFL010000066.1:0-8683 GCA_964396465.1 uncultured Christensenellaceae bacterium | reverse complement strand
CAAATCATAGCTCTTGGATATATCTTTCTGTATCTCGAGGCAGGGCTCCGCGACGCCCGGCGTATATGCGAGCGACAGGTCTTCCTTGCTTTTCACCGGCGTTTTGGCGATGACCTCGATTTTGCCCTTCCACTCGTAATGCAGCTTCAGGCTCTCTTTCCTGTAATCCATGACTCCTCCCCTATTAATTACAATATAGCTTCAATTGTACAGCTCCGGAAAATGAACGGGCGGCTGATAGCCGCCCCTGTATGTTGGTGGATAAAAACGACTGTACTATTATACTGCCGTGCATACGACGGGATAATTCATTTATACGGCAAAGATAATTAAACTTCTTTGAGCACGGCTCCTCAGGAAACCATGTCTCCCTTGTAGCTGATCAGCGAAGCGTCGTGCACGCCCGGTATCGCCGTAAACGCGTCGATTAACCCGGCGTCGCTCTCGTGGATGTTCATTTCAATGGTCAGTTCGATCATGCCCTGCGATACCATCTTGGATTTCAGCTTGCCCTGCGGCATCTTGCGCAGCACGGCCTGTACTTCCTTCTTGACACTCTCGTCAAAGCGGACCACCAGCATAAACGGATAGTTGCGCTTGTTCTTGAAAAGATTCCAGACCAGCAGGAATACGCTGATCAGACCGGATGAGATCGCCGCGGCTAAATACAGTTTCGCGCCGAGCGCAATACCGCCCGCGATGGCCCAAAACATGAATACCGTATCAAGCGGGTCTTTCACGGCGGTACGGAAGCGAACAATGGACAGCGCGCCCACCATGCCCAGCGCAAGCCAACCGTTGATGGCGATCGGCATGATCACCATGGCGGTCACCATGCACAGCATAATCAGCGATGTGCCGAAGCTTTTGACGAATATCACGCCGCTGAAAGTCAGCCGGTAGATGAAATAAATCAGCAAGCCCAACACAAACGCCGATCCCAAAATTGTCAGGATATCCAGCGCGCTCAGCGAACCGGATGCTGCAAGCTCATCAATCACACTTTTCTTCAAAAAATCGAATACATCCATAGAAACCGGGTTCATACAATATACTCCTCCTATTCAAACTTTCTGCATATTACATACTTTGATATCGCGCTGCGCTGGGCGGTGCGGATATTGTTCAGCACGCCGCGTATGTGCGCGGGCAAACTTTTTTCAAACTTGACTTCAAGCACCATCATGCCCTCATCGTACATCGGCATCGTGGGCGTATGCGGGTCGAATATATCGGTCAGCCACATGCCGCTGCGCAGATCCTTGTCGAACGTGATGCGGATATTCTCCCACGGGTATACGTACGCTTCGCGCACGTAGTCCACGAACACGCGCGGCCGCAGCCGGTTGTTCCTGAGCTCTAAAAACAGCTCGGAAGCAAGCGCCTCCTTGCGGCGCAGCAGGAAAGAAAAATCGCCCGCGATAATGCTGTCGTACTCGCCGCGCGAAAGGCTGATGCTCTTTTTGGTCACAAACTGCCCCTGTTTGATCTTCTTCTCGAACTTGATCGTATCGTCGCTGAAGTTGTAGATACGCACCCTGTACTTCTTGCGCGTATCGCTTCCGCCAATCTTTTCCATCAGCGCGCTCTCAAATTCGTCATCAAAATACAGGCTGCGGATATAATACTCCCCGTTCTCCCCCGCGTACTTGTCGATCTGCGCGATCGCCTTTAACGTGTTGCGCAGCAATATATATTCCGTATAGTTGATATAAAACTTCAGCTCGTGCCGGAAAGCGGGCAAACCGTCTTCCTGTGCGGGCTCAAAGTATTCCTCAAATTCGGTTCGCCGCTGCACAACGGGCGCCGCAGGGCGGGCGGCCCTTTGGGGCGCGGGCTTCGAGAATATATCCAGCTCGGCGGCATCCGCGCGCGAATACGCGTCGCGAATGGACGGCTTGCGCAGATAAACGGTATCCGGCATCGTCGTCGGCCTGGCCTGCGGCTGTGCTTCGGGTTCCGCACCGAGCGTAAACCTGTACGGCGGTTCCGCCGCGGCTTTTTGGGGTTGCCTCGCGGTTTCCGGCTCGTCGGGCAGCTTGATTTGCGGCGGCGCGATGCCCGCGCTTTTGCGCACGCTGCGCTCCGTCTCCCTTGGTTCTATATCAAGCGTGATCTTATTCGGCGGTTCAGCCGCGGTTCTATTTTGCCGCTGCGCGTTTTCCGGTTCATCGGGCAGCCTGAGCTGCGGCTGCACACTGACAGTACGTATCTCCCGGCGTCGATAAGGCTCCGCGCCGGTACGGATGTTTGTCTCCGAACGCGCCTGTATTGTGCGCAGCTGCGGGCGCTGCACGCGATCGGTATCCTTGCTGCCGCTGTCCGGCTGTTCCGGCTGCCACGTGAAACCCGGTTCGTCGTCCTTCCATTTTCCTCCCGCCGGACGATTCCCCGTATATTTACGCTCTTCCCGCCGGACGTCTTTTTTCTCCGCACTTATTCCAAGGCCACTTTGCGTAAAATCCTTTTGCGTAAGCGGCTGCAGATCTTTTTTCTTGACCAGCGGCGTTTCTTTTTTCAGCCTTTTAAAAATATCTTCGTCTTTCATCCTGTCCCCTGTGCAACAATTTTTGTTCGGTATTCCCGGTGCTCAGTTGTATTGAATCGCCTCGTCCAGCATCGCGGCCTGCTTAGCAGTCAGCGGCAGCAAGCTTTTCATCTGGCTCACGATCGCCGCGCCGCGGTGATCCGCGAAGTCCTTCATCTTGTCAATCTGCGCTTCCCAATTGGCCACGGTGCCGCCGAACTTTTCACGCTCCGCGCCCATCTCGCCGCGTACCTGCCCCGCGATATCGTCGATTGTCGCTTTCACGCGCTCCGGGTTGTACACTTCCTTGAGCGCCCAAGCGAATCGCTCGATGAAGCTGTTTCTCCATTCTTCGTTTTCAAGCAGCCCGGCCAGCAACGTGGAACCTGCGGTGCTGGAACCCAGCCTGCGCTGTAACGTCGGATGGTTATACCCGCCGTCGCTGCTCCCGAGCGTCCAGCAGAAGTCATAATAGATCTGCTTCCATCTGCCGCCCGGCAATTGATAAAACATGAGATTCGCGTAATCCGAATTGGCCACCCAGAGCTGGCAGATCATCATGTCCATGAAGCTGTCCGTATCGATGCGTGCCGCGACATAGTCGTAGTTCTCCTTAACCGACATGTCAAGGCTGTCCACATAGTTGACCAGTTCCTTATATTCGGCGTTGCTGCCCTGCACGACCAGCGAGGACGCCTTGAGCACATTGATGCTGTCCGCGTCGCCATATCCCTCATGCTGCGCGATAAAATCCTCGTTGCGCTTTTCCATGAGAAAGTATACGCCCCAGTATTCTCCGTTGAGGTACACGACATACGGCTTGCTCGCCTGCGTCAGAAACCTGAAACCCTGGCCTTCTGTAAGCGCCAGCGCCACCGCTTCGCGTATTTTGCCGATATTCTGATCCTGGCCGCCGTTGCGCAGCACCAGCGCCTGATATTCCGCGTACGGCCTGTTATCGAAAAAGGCATAGCCCATGCTGCCGCTGCCGTACTCCGCCCGCGCGAACAGCGCAAACGACTTCTGGCTCTTGCCGCGGCTGTATCCGCCCTGTATGCGCATCGCGATATCCTGCGCGAAAACCTCCGCGCCGTTCTCGTCGAACACCTCAAACGAAGCGGGCTTCTCCCACGTTTCCCAAAAGTTCGCGCCCTGATACGGATATTCCGCGCCCGCTCCCGGCCCCGTCGCATAGATGCCCGTCTGCTCGTTCCACAGGTTATCCGGATCGGTCACGAGCGACACTACCGGCAGGTCATGCGGCTCTCCGATGATATATGTCGCCGTCGTCACGCCGCTTTCGATGTACCCGTCCTTATACGCCTTTGCGCGGATCATACCCGTTTTACTCACGCTGATCGCTCCGGCAACCTGCGCGGAACTCTGCGTGGGCTCGGTGCCGTCCGTGGTGTAATATATTAGCGCACCTTCGGTATCGCTGGCAAGCGCCACCTGCTGCGCGCTGTCATAGCTTCCCGGCGCTGCGCTCATCACCGGCGCGGCTGCCGCGCCTTCCTTGGGTGAAGCGTTCGCCGCCCCCGGTGTCGGCTCCTCAAAGTAAACGAGCGTGTTTTTAGTATCCGTCCGGCCGACCGAGGCTCCTTTGGGGATCGTGCGGATATTGTATCGGTCGAGCAATGCGCCCTCGCTGTCGAACAGCGCGAGCACCTCACCGCCCGCACTCAGCTTATAGTTGGTATGGATATACTTTTTTTTTTGCTGTCGTCCCCCGCGAGCCCCGAAGCGAGCACCGTCAGGTACTGTCCCGGCGCGAGGGTGACATCGGCGAACCGCCACTTAGCCGGGTTGCCTGAATCGTCGGTCAGCCCATATCCCGCAAGATTGACAGCCAGCGCGCCGCGGTTATATATCTCAATCCAGTCGTAATACTCCTGATGCTGCGCATTCTCGCCCTCGCCGAGATAACTGCAATTGGAGGTCATCACTTCATTGATCACAATATCGCCCAGCGCAACCTGATTGTTTTGCTCAAACTGCGAATACCCGGCCTCGTCGTTGGAATAGCCCGGCGTGGGCAGATTGGTGGTTCCCCACTCGCCGCCATACGCGCCGCCCGCAAATATGCGCTGATACGCGTTGTCCGAGGGGACCTCGCTCACTGCGACTTTGTCCAGTATCAGCCCCTGAGGGTTCGCCAGCATGATCGTTTCGCGGTACGAGGATATCCGAAAATCCGTATGGACAGCACCGGTTGCGGCATCGTCAGCCGTTGCGCCCTTGCCAGAGGCGTATATCACAATATAGCCGCCGGGCGCTATCGCAATCTCGGGGAATTTCCATTTGAGCGTTTTGGCAGCGTCGTCCGAAAGGCCGTACCCCGCAAGGTTTACCGCCTCGCTGCCGTTATTGTAAATTTCGATATAATCGCTGTATTCGCCGATGTTATCCTTCAGCGTCGTCTTGTTGGAGGGCATGACCTCCGTAATCAGCAGCACGGTTTGATTTGCGATGCGGCTCTGCTCGAAAGCGGTGCGACCCGCTTCGTCGTTCGAAAAGCCGGGCGTCGGCCCGATACCCGACAACGCGTCGAAAAGCTGCCACTCATCGCTTCCCGGGATCCGCCCTTGCGATACGTCCTGCGACTGTCCCTTATACTCGTACTTGTCGGTCACGGCGCCCGTTGCGTCGCTCAGATAGATTCCGCCGCCCGAAGCGCTCAGTTTAAAATCCGCATGCGGATACTGCGCGTTGCTGTCCGGCGTGCTTTTCCCGGATGCGAAAACGACGAGATACTCGCCCGCATCCAGCATGATTCCGGGGAACGCCCATTTCGGCGCGCCCGAGTTTTCGTCCGAAAGCCCCATGCCGGAAAGGCTGACAGCTTCGCCGGAGGGATTGTAAATCTCGATCCAATCGCTGTACTCCCCGCTTTCATCCGGCAGGCAGCCGCCGTTGGATGCCATAAACTCATTGATTACCACGGTTCCCGTTATGGATCCGATATCGCCGGTATCTCCGCTCTCCTCATTGGATGATACGATTATATAAACGGCTGCGCATATGGCGAGCAACAGTATGGCCACGATGATATTCCTGAGTGCCTTCAAACGCTACGCTCCCCTTTGTACCCTTTTACCCTGTACAGAATTCATGGAACTGATTTTACCACGCTTTATTGTCAAATACAACTAAATATCGTGGTTAACCACTTTACTTTTAATTAATAATCCGCGTGTCCGGCTGCTAGGCTGATCCGTTAAGCACCATCCGACAACAAAGCCGCCACGGCGCAAAAGCGCTTTCGGCGGCTCGTCAATTATTATTCGCATATATTCCGTATTTGCATATATCGCGTTGATTGCGGCGCATAGTATATTTTCAACACCGTCCGCATTGCACTCAGGCTGTTTCTTTTGCGATGCTATTTAACCTTATTGAATATGTCCTCAAAGTTAAATCCCATATTCGTCTGTTCGACGTAGGCTTTCGTCATGGTGGTTCCCCCCCAATGCAGTGTGACACCGTCGCATGTCAGTGTTTCCTCTTCACCGTAGGATGTGAGGGTTCCTTCGCCTTTTGCATTGTCGAAGGCATATGTGCCTTCGCTTGTATATCCCGACGTCGTCACCAAAACGACGTTGTTCGGTCTAAATTCCAGATATCCGATTCCTGTGACTTCATACCATGTGCCCGCGAGCTTGGGCGGAACCCTGCCGATAAAAAATATCGTCAGAAAAAGCGCCACAACGAGGATGGCAACCGCACATGCAATTATAATGATCTTTTTAAGGCGCGACGTTTTATTTTCTTTCCATTCGCCTTTCTGCAAGGCCGATCCGCAACGCGGGCACACCTTTTTATCTTTCTTATAGTTGACGCCGCATTTTCTGCAATACATATGATCTCTCCTCTGCGTGATGTGTGCTGCTATTGTAACATATAAAACCGCTGTCGCATATCAGTAATTTTTTGGTGAATTCATTCTGCTTGTTGCGAGACTTGTTCATGTTCAATTTGTTATAACATTTTTAATTAATATTTTTACATTATGGTTTTTCTATGTATTTTATGGTTGGCAGGCCGGTGTTCATAAAAAATTTATCTGATTTTGTCGGAAAAATAAAAAATAATGTGTGCAATTATGATGATATTGTGATAAAATTCACGATAGGAACAAGATTGTTATTTTTTTAACAATTAAGTATATTTAATAATTTTATCGGGAGGAATCTTATGATCAGCATCGACGATAAGCTGAAACGCGAAGAACTCGTCAGCTTTATCAAGGAACAGCAAAAAAAACCCGGCCCGCTGATGCCCGTCATGCAGAAAGCGCAAAGCCTTTTCGGCGCGCTGAACTTTGACGTGCAGAACCTGATCGCCGAAGAAATGGGCATCCCCATGAGCGACATCTACGGAGTGGCCACGTTCTATTCTCAGTTCGCGCTGGAACCCAAAGGGCAGCATGTCATCAGCGTCTGCATGGGTACCGCATGTTACGTCAAGAATGTGGAAAAAGTAATGGAGAAGCTTTCCGAAGAGCTGGGCATAACGCCCGGTAAAACGACGCCCGACGGAAAGTTTACGCTGGAAGCGACGCGCTGCCTCGGCTGCTGCGGCCTTGCCCCCGTCATCATGATCGACGATCAGGTATACGGCAGGCTTACGGCGGCGGAGGTGCCGGGCATTTTGGATAAATACCGGAAGTAGGCCATGCGGGACATTTCGCTGCACATACTGGACATCGCGGAAAATTCGATCCGCGCGGGCGCAAAGCTGATTTGCATCCGCGTATGTATCGATCAGGCAAAGGATACGCTGACAGTCGTTATCGAAGATGACGGCTGCGGCATGAGCGGCGAAATGCTGGCGCGCATAAAAAGCCCTTTTACAACGTCGAGAACGACGCGCAACGTGGGCCTTGGCATACCGCTTTTCGCGGCGGGATGCGAGAACACGGGCGGAAGGCTGGAAATCGAATCCCAGCCCGGGGCGGGCGCCAAACTGACGGCGGTATATGTCAACTCCCATATCGACCGCCCGCCGCTGGGGAACATCGCGGAAACGGTATGCGCGCTGACGCTGATGAACCCAAATCTCGATTTTAAGTTTATGGCGCAAAAGTGCGAAACGTTTGAATACGACACGCGCGAGATCAAAAGGACGCTTAACGGCCTGCCGATAACGCAGCCCGAAGTGATTAAGTTTATTGGTGAATACGTATCAGAAGGAACCAAGCGAGTTTTTGAAGGAGAGGAACAATGAAATCGTTAAAGGAGCTTGAGGAGATCCGCAGCAAGACGCTGTCGCAGATCGATATCAGGAAAAAAGGCGAAGGCACGCGGGTGGTGGTCGGTATGGCGACCTGCGGTATCGCGGCGGGCGCTCGCCCGGTGCTCAGCGCTTTTACCGAAGAGGTGGCCAAGCGCAAGCTGTCAAACGTGATGGTCTCCCAGACAGGCTGCATCGGCGTATGCCGCTTGGAGCCGCTCGTGGAAATCTACACGCCCGGCGCAGAAAAAGTGACCTATGTAAAGGTGAAACCCGATATGGTGAGCCGTATCGTTGCCGAGCATATCGTCAACGGCTGCCCCGTAACGGAATACACGATCGGCTATTACGAAGCCAACAACAATTAAGGAGGGGGATGACAACATGGCAACAATATACCGTTCTCACGTGCTGGTTTGCGGCGGTACGGGGTGCACATCCTCCGACTCGCCCAAAATCATTGAAAAGATGAATGAGGAGATCGTAAAGCTGGGCCTCGATAAGGAAGTCAAGGTCGTTCAGACCGGCTGCTTCGGGCTTTGCGCGGTCGGCCCCATCATGATCGTATACCCGGAAGGATGCTTCTACTCCAAGGTGAAAGTAGAGGACGTCCCCGAGATCGTCTCCGAGCACCTGCTTAAAGGCCGCATCGTGCAGCGGTTGCTCTACAAGGAGCCCGACGCACAGGTCGAAACATCTCTGGATCAGGTCGGCTTTTATAAAAAGCAAAAGCGCATCGCGCTCAGAAACTGCGGCGTGATCGACCCGGAAAAGATCGAGGAGTACATCGCGTTTGACGGCTACAAGGCGCTCGGCACCTGCCTGAAGGATTATCAGCCGCAGGATGTGATCGACATCATCAAAAAGAGCGGCCTGAGAGGGCGCGGCGGCGGCGGGTTCCCCACCGGTTTGAAGTGGGAGCTC
>CAYNFL010000065.1:935-8750 GCA_964396465.1 uncultured Christensenellaceae bacterium | reverse complement strand
GGCATTCGATGAGCGGCGGAAGCCCCGCGATGCCCACCACCGCGATGAGCACGATATCGGGGTGTCCAAATGTGCACGACTCCAGCAGGCCGCGGATGCCATAACCCACCTGCGTACCTTTGGGAAGCGTCTTTTCAAATTCCAAGTCTTCGCCGCTCCCCGTCAAGCCGATATATTTCACACCGAATTTTTTCGCCAGCCCGGCGAGCTCCGCGCTGCTTTTATGCGCGGTCATCGCCGTCACGCCAAAGCGCTCCGGCTCCCGCTCTATGATGTCGAGCGCCTGCCGTCCGATAGAGCCGGTAGCGCCGAGAATTGCGATCTTCTTCATCTGTCTCCTTTAAAGCACAAATATATAGTAAAAAGCGCATACGATCGGACTGATAAATATCACGCTGTCAAGCCGGTCCATCGCCCCGCCATGTGCGCCCATGATGTTGCCGTAATCCTTCACGCCAAACTGCCGCTTGATGATCGACGCGGTCAGGTCCCCCGCCTGAGAGAGCACGCAAAGCGCCACGCCGAGTATCGCGTATTGGTATATTGGCAGCGCGTGCTCTTTCCCCAAAAAGAAGTCCTGAAACAGTGTCCCCGTCAGCAGCACGCTCAGCAAGCCGAACACCCCGCCGATGACCGCGCCTTCCACCGTCTTTTTCGGGCTGATCTCGGGCGCGAGCTGATGCTTTCCGAACAAACGGCCGCCGAAATACGCAAATGAGTCGGTCATCGCCGCGCCCACAAACGCAAGCAGGAACATGAACCGGGAAGCCATTACATCTTTGATGCAGATGATCACGATCAAAAAGGCGTAGAACAATCCCGGATAGATCAGCGCGTATACCGTGCGGATGCCGTCCTCTCCGGCGCGCTTCTTGATCACGAGCACCAGAAATGTCGCCATTACCGCGAGCACGAGCATCACCGCGAGCGCCCAGAACCCGCCCGCGAACCGCCAAATATCGCCCACATATTCGTACACCGGCCACGATAGCGCCGCGAACACGTAACCGACTGTCTTTACGGGTTTCGCGCCGTCAGCGCCCAGCATGCGCATCATTTCAAACATGCAGAAAAGCCCTATGAACGAAACCGCAATACGTGCGAAAAGCCCGTGGAACCAGATCACGCAGAACAAAAGGCCTATCGCGGGAATCGCGATCAGTATTCTTTTACCCAAAATAAGTCCTTTCTATTAAACGCCGCCGAAGCGCCGGTTTCTTGCGGCAAATGCCGCAAGCGCTTTGGCATATTCCCTCTCGTCGAAATCCGGCCAGAGCGTATCGGTAAAATAAAACTCCGCGTACGCGATCTGATATAATAAAAAATTGCTGATGCGCGCCTCGCCGCTCGTGCGTATCAAAAGATCGGGGTCGGGCTGGCCCGCCGTTTCCATCAGCGAGCTGATATAAGCCTCGTCTACCTCGCCCGCGTTTTTGCGCGATGCCAGCGCGTTTTTCACAGCACCCACAATCTCTTGCCTGCCGCCGTAGTTGATCGCCATATTCACGGTAAGCCCCGTGTTGCCCTTTGTCGTTTGCTTCGCGTTTTCGATCTCGTCGCGCACCTCACCGGGCAGGCGGCTTAAATCCCCCAGCGTCAAAATTCGCACGTTCTTTTCGTTAAGCTCGGCAAGCTCCTTGCGCATGTACTCCAAAAGCAAATTCATCAGCACGCTGATTTCGCCCGCGGGCCGTTTGAAATTCTCGGTCGAAAGCGCGTAAAGCGTCAGGTATTTGACGCCGATATCGCTGCTCATGCGGATGATCGTGCGCACGCGTTCCACGCCCGCGCGGTGCCCCGCGCTACGCGGCAGCAGCCGCCGCTGCGCCCACCTTCCGTTGCCGTCCATGATCACCGCGACGTGCCGCGGCAGCTTTTCGCGGTCTACGCCCGCGTATACGTCTTCGGCGATTTTTTTGCGCCTGCCGATCAGCAGGCTTTCGATAATACCCAAGGTTTCCTATACCTTCGTTTTAAAGTGCGACACCGTGATTTCAACGCAATCGCCGCCCAGCTCGCGTACGCGTATCACGCGCGCGCTGTCGGCGTCCGGCACACCGCGCATCGATGCGGATTCGATGCACCGCACGGTAAAGCCGCGCTCATTAAGCAGCCGCTGCGCCTCATCCGCTTCCATGCCGATCCACTCCGGCGAGGTCATACCTCCATGATTTCCTTTTCCTTGTCCTTGACGATGACGTCGATCTTCTTGATGAAATCGTCGGTCACCGTCTGTATCTCTTTTTCGAGGTCGTTGTAATCATCCTCGGTGATTTCGCTGTTCTTTTTGTCCTTCTTGAACACTTCGTTCGCGTCGCGGCGGATAGAACGAACCGCCACTTTAGATTCTTCGCCCTTCTTGTGAATGGTTTTGGCGAGCTCCTGCCTGCGCTCCTGCGTGAGCTCGGGCAGCACAAGGCGAATCACCTTGCCGTCGTTGCTCGGGTTGATGCCGATGTCGCTCTTCTGGATCGCCTTTTCCACCGCGCCGAGCATCTTTGTATCCCACACCGACACGAGCAGCATGCGCGGCTCCGGCGCGGATATGTTGCCCACCTGGGAAATGGGCGTGGGCGTACCGTAATAATCGACGAGTATGCCGTCGAGCAGCTGCGGATTCGCCCTGCCGGCGCGCACGTGGGAAAGCTCCTTCTTCAGCGCGGCAATCGTTTTTTCCATCTTGGTTCTTGCGCTTTCCAGCGCTTCATGTTGGATCTGCATGGTTTACCTCCCGTCGTTTTATGGTTTTGCTTTTATCATGGTGCCGATCTTCTCTCCGCAGATGACGCGCTTGATACCGTCCGGAACATCGAGGCCGAAGCACGCGATGGGGATATTGTTATCCATACACAGCGAAACCGCCGTTGTATCCATCACGCCCAGGCCTTGGTTGATCACGTCGATATAACTGATGAAATCGTACTTCTTGGCATTCGGGTTTTTATTCGGGTCGCTGTCGTATACGCCGTCCACGTTCTTGGCCAGCAGTATGAGCTCGGCCTCAATCTCCGCCGCGCGCAGCGCGGCCGCCGTGTCGGTAGAAAAGTAGGGGTTTCCGGTGCCGCAAGCGAATATCACGACGCGGCCTTTTTCCAAGTGGCGCATCGCCCGAAGGCGGATATACGGCTCCGCGATGGCACGCATTTCGATCGCGGTCATCACGCGCGTTTGCATGCCCTTGCTCTCCAAAGCGTCGCGCATCGCGAGCGCGTTGATCACGGTCGCCAGCATGCCCATATGGTCGGCCGTCGTGCGGTCCATACCGATGCCGCTGCGCCCGCGCCAGATGTTGCCGCCTCCCACGATGATGCCCGTCTGCACGCCCATTTTCGCGACCTCGATCACCTGATCGGCCACCTCGCCGAGTATATCAAAGTCGAATACGCTGTCTTCCCCGGAAAGCGCTTCGCCGCTGATCTTGAGAATGATCCGGCTGTACTTTGGTTCCATAGGCATATCCTTTCTTTATTCCGTCCGCGACTGATGTCGCGGACGGGTTGGTTCGTGCATACCCCATCTATCTGTTGCCCTCCTCGAAGGCGGCTCCTTCGGAGGGCATGTTACCATTCGGATGCTTTGCTTTATTCCGCATGCGACTTTTGTCGCATGCGGGCTGGTTCGTGCCTACCCCGTCTCTCCGTCGCCTTTCTCCAAGGCGACTTATTCGAAAGGCATGCTGCTGTTCGGATTTTTTACTCCGGTTGCGGGCGGATATTATCCGCTCCTACAGGTTTATACCGTAAACCGCTGCTGCCGCCGCAGCCCCAGCCTTCCCTTGGGGGAAGGTGTCATCGCGAAGCGATGACGGATGAGGGTTAGCTGTGCTGTGTCTTTTTCATTGAAACGGTCTCCCCGCGGGCGGATGCTATCCGCCCCTGCGGGTATCCGCAAATCCATCCCGGCAAAGTCCCGTACGCCCTGTTTTGAAAAAGGGAGAGCGCCATGCTGCTCTCCCGATAGCCCGTCCTATTTGCCAGTCTGCTTCATGACTTCTTCCGCGAAGTTGTCCTCTCTCTTTTGCAGCCCTTCGCCCATCTCGTAGCGCACGAACCGCCTGATCTCGATCTTGCCATTCAGCTCCGCGCCCTTTTCCGCGGTGAACTTCTTGATCGACTTCTCCGGGTCTTTCACGAACGGCTGCTCCACGAGGCAGAAATCCTTGAAGTATTTCTGTATGCGCCCCTCCACCATCTTATCGACGATGTTCGCGGGTTTGCCTTCGCTGAGCGCCTGCGCGCGCAGTATCTCTTTCTCCTGCTCCAGCACGCTCTGAGGCACCTGCGCGGAATCGAGGTACAGCGGGTTCGCCGCCGCGATCTGCATCGCGATGTCGCGCGCGTACGTTTTCAGCGCCGGGTTTCCCGCAATCACGCCGTCGCAGCCGATTTCGACCAGCACGCCGATCTTGCCGCCCATATGGATGTAGCTTTCCACGATACCCGTGCCCTCCAGCGCGTAGCGCGTGAAGCGGCGGATATCGAGTTTCTCGCCGATCTCGCCGATCTTTTCGGCGACCAGCGTCGAAACGGTTTTGCCGGAATCCTTCGCAAACGGCTGCTCCAGCAGCGCGTCCACATCGGCGGGGTTTTTGCTCCAGATGTGCTCCGCGATATCCTTCACGAGGCCTTTGAACTGATCCGTCTTGGCGACGAAGTCGGTCTCGCAGTTGACTTCCAGCAGCACACCGCCCATGTGCCCAGAATGGGTATGCGCGGAAAGAAAGCTCTCCACGATGCCCTCCGCCGCAATACGCCCCGCCTTTTTAGCTGCCGAGGCAAGACCTTTTTCTCTCAATATAACGATGGCCTTTTCCATGTCGCCGTCTGCGTCGGTCAGCGCTTTCTTGCAATCCATCATACCCGCGCCGGTTTTCTCGCGCAGCGTTTTTACATCACTCGCCTGTATCATATATGCGTAACTCCTTGAAATTCTTATTGTTCAGTTTCTTCCGCCGGCATCTCAGCCAGATCGATCATCTCTTCCGCCGCTTCTTCCTCTTCAACCGCAGCCGCAGCCGCAGCCGGGGCAGCGTCCGGATCGGTCAACTGCTCGCCCTGTTTGGCTTCGAGGCACGCGTCGGCCATCTTGGAAGCTAAAAGCTTTACCGCACGGATCGCGTCGTCATTGCCCGGGATCACGCAGTCCACTTCATCGGGATCGCAGTTGGTATCGACAATGCCTACGATCGGGATGCCAAGGCTCCGTGCCTCGAGTATCGCGATGTGTTCCTTGCGCGGGTCTACGATGAACAGCACGCCCGGCAATTCCTTCATATCCCGAATACCGCCGAGGTTCTTGTTGAGCTTCTCATATTCGTGCTTTAATCTGATGACTTCCTTTTTGGGGAGCAGCGCAAACTCGCCGGACTCCTCCATCTTTTCGATCTTCTCAAGCCTTCTGATACGGCTGCGAATCGTCTTGAAGTTGGTCAACATGCCGCCCAGCCAGCGCTGGTTCACATAGAACATGCCGCAGCGCTTCGCTTCCTGCTCGATCGATTCCTGCGCTTGCTTCTTCGTGCCGACAAACAGCACGGACTTGCCTTCCATCACCGCGTCGCGAATGAAAAAGTAGGCCTGCTCCACCATCTTGACCGTTTTTTGCAGGTCGATAATGTAGATGCCGTTGCGCTCCGTGAAGATGTACTTCTTCATCTTGGGGTTCCAGCGTCTGGTTTGGTGCCCGAAATGGACGCCCGCTTCCAAAAGCTGCTTCATTGAAATGACTGCCATATTTCCTCCTCGTTATTTTCCTCCCGGCGCGTCGTTTTGATGCGGAACCCTTTAAAAGGGCACGGCCGCAACAATCGGCGTCGGTGCGACATACATGCACGATTATAGCACAGCGTTTTTTGGTAAGTCAACAGTGACATCGCTGAATCAAATAACATCTTTTATTATAAATTATTTCTGCATATTTTGCTATTGCTATAATAAAAAGTATACTATTTTTTGCGAAATACCGCCACCTTATTTTTAAGGGATTTGTTTTTTGTTTGGTATTCCCTTTTCACCCCGTATCAGCTTTCTTTTACTTTTCTGGCACGATAAACACCCGCTCCGGGTGCCCCGTACGCAGCGCGTTTTGTATATGCGGCAGCATATCTTTCATCACCGCAGCGGCATGAGCGCATGTTTCCGCGTCCATACCGAGCCGAGCGCAGCTTTGCGCGCACGCGATGCGCAGCATGCCGTAAAGCCGCGCGGTTTGGGCTTCCCCCAATTGCTGCGCGAGATACACAACATCCTGCCGCGTCAGCGGCTCCGCCGGGGCTTTGCCGCACAGCGCCACACCCGCGGCGCAACCCAGCGTCAGTTCGAACAGGTTCACGAGCAATTGCTTCCCGTCCCGGTGATACCCGCTCAGCAGCGCGTCGGAATACCCCGCGGCACGGCAGAAGCGGTTCTCCGCCTCCAGCCGCTTCAGATAGACCAAGATATATTCGATGCCGGTCAGCTCCGGCACGCGGCAGACGGGGTAGTCGATGGAGCCGGGCGATTCGTGCGCGCCGTACGCCGCGTCGTATGCTGAAAAGAACGCGGGGATACCATGCAGCAGCGTATCGTTGTAAGCGAGGTTTGCTATCCTGAGCATGCCCTCCTGCACGGCATACAGCAGCGCGCGCCCCTCCGTTATGGAAGCCTCCGCACACGCAAGCCCCCGCGCGTGCAGCACTGAAACCGCCGTACCCAGCACCGCCTCAAGCGCGGCCTCGGCACTGCCGAGCGCTTTCAGCCCATGCCCGATGCAGTACACAGCGGAAGCCATCAGGCGCTGCGCCGTCTCCACGCGCACCGAGGCGCTTGCGCCGTGTGTATATTTTACCGTGAGCTTTGCGAGCAGCGCCATCGTCTCCATACCGATGCGTTCCGCCTGCACGTCATTGATGCGCCCCTGCCCCCGCCCCTCCGCGACAAGCGAAACGAAATAGTTGCGCGGGTCGGTACGCAGCGGCCTTACAGCCAGTTCATTCATACTCCTCTCCCTTCTCTTCATCCTCTCCGCCTATGTCTTCGCCGCTGTCCTGCATATCGCGGCCAAAGCGCACGTTGCGCGCGTAAGCCTCCATGCGGCTCTCCACCATATCCAGTGAGCCGCGCCATTCATCGAATACCGTTCTCATCGCGGCGAATGCCTCCGCGTCGTCCACCTCGTCGAGCGAATCCGTTTTAAAATCGTAGAATATCCGCGCAAGTTCGCACAGCGTATCGGCGTACTGCACCCGTACGATATATGGCGAATCGCAGAACGCTGTAATCAGTGCGCGCATCGCGCCTCCGCCGAACTCTGTGCGCCCCGATTGAATCAGCGCCTTGCATCGCGCCGCCGAAAGCATTGCCGCTTCCGCCTGCGTCAGCGCAAGGCCATGGCGCGAGGTTACAGCGTTGCAGTCCATGATCTCCCGCGCCGCCGCCTTTTCCGGCAGCCCCATTGGTATCAGCGTTTGCCTTCCGTTCATGCGCTTACCTCCTTTTTTTCTGAAAACCCCTTGACAATGCGCGTGAAGTATGCTATGATAAATGTGTATTTTGAGGTAATTATTTCAACGTATCATACTTCAATATACCACGCACCGGAGACAGGCGTCAACGGTTTTTTTATTGTATAAAATAAAAATGAGCCTCTGAGAAAATCAAAGGCTCCATTAAAATGTGCTGTTTAACGCGGTCTTTCTTTAGCCCTGTACGGCAATCGTGCCATCGGCAGAAACCGTTTGATAGTTTCTTTCCATCAAATCGAAGCCAATAAAAACGTAGAATCCCAGTACAAAGCAGTTAAATCCGGACGCAGATAATACGCTGAGCCGCTCCATGA
>CAYNFL010000065.1:0-925 GCA_964396465.1 uncultured Christensenellaceae bacterium | reverse complement strand
GGGGAACGACTACCGTGCCAATTGTGCCGATAATCGTGCAGCAAAGGCTGATGGTTGCGAATATGGCGATCGACCGATATTTGCGATTCCTGTAGCCGCCAACCATAATCACGATCAGCGAGGCAATGGATAAAATCACGACGACCGGCGTCACCACAAAAACATGTATGAAATCCTGTAAAGTATACGCGTATCCGCTATCCGTGAGCGGAAATAGTATATACCCTATATTGACCCAACTTAAAACGGCAAGGAGATATATGCCAGCGCGCAGCGTCTTGTTCAGGCGGTTTTGCACGTAAAGGCAAGCCAGCATAATGAACACGAGCCCGCAGGCGTTGGAGACAGTTGTCATCTGTGTCCAAAGCTCAAGGGAGGGAGCATTCTCTGCGAATAAATCGCTTATTGCCTGACGTATCCCGTTATAGCCCGGGTAGGCTTGCGGCGAGATAAATACGGCAAACAGGTATATAATGAAATCCGCTACCCCCAACAGTCCCAGCCAATTTTCCAGTTTTCTTTTCTTCAAAGCCATGATATCCTCCCAATTGCTTGGGTAGCCCATATCAAGCAACTAATTGTGTATATTGTGCATACACAATATAACGCTATGCATCTCATTTGTCAATGTTTTTTTGTTCATCCATCGAGAGCTTCATCCATCGAGCGTTCACTCATATTCCTATCATGGTTTGAAGTATCATTATGTTACGACAGCCGCCCCTTGAAATCCTCGTAGTCAAACATGCGGATCATCCGAATCTTACCATCCGTGCCGCGCACCACGATGGCGGGCAGCGGCATGCCGTTGAAGGTATTGTTCTTGACCATGGAGTATATCGCCATATCACAGAATACCACCCTGTCCCCGGGCTGCAGCGGGGTGTCGAAGGAATAATCGCCTACGATATCCCCCGCAAGGCAG
>CAYNFL010000064.1:6247-8845 GCA_964396465.1 uncultured Christensenellaceae bacterium | reverse complement strand
GGCGTTCGTACAACGATCCGGGTGACACGCTAGCGCGCGAGAAGATGCACAACGCCTCGTGCATCGCGGGCATGGCGTTCACAAACGCGTTCCTCGGTATCAACCATTCGCTCGCGCACAAACTGGGCGGGGAATACCACATACCGCACGGGCGCGCCAACGCGGTGCTGCTGCCGTACGTGATCGAATACAACGCGCAGCTGCCTGCGAAGTTCGCGATATTCCCCAAGTACGGCAAGTTTGTTGCGGACGAGCGCTACGCGCAGATCGCACGGTACTTAGGCTTTGGCGGCACGACGAAGCAAGAGCAGGTAGCGGCGCTGATCCGCGAGGTGCGCAGCCTCATGTCCGACCTTAAAATGCCTATGACGATTGCGGAATGCGGCGTAAACGAGAAGGACTTCATGAAAAAGCTGCCCTACCTTGCAGAGCGCGCGTTCGAGGACCAGTGCACCACGGCCAACCCGCGTTACCCGCTCGTGACGGAGCTAATAGATATCTACAAAAAGGCGTATTACGGCAAGTAAACAAAGCATCATTGCCCGGGACGAGTTTTCTTACACAAACGCAGGGGGACGGTACAAAACCGCCCCCTTCGCATATCGGGAAATATAGCGACAGTACACTGTTCTGGAGGGACGGTACAAAGCCGCCCCTTCGCATATCGGGAAATATAGCGACAGTACACTGTTCTGGATTGCTTCGCTTCGCTCGCAATGACGGATGCTCCCTTGCCTAAAGGGGGCTGTCGGCGAAGCCGACCGGGGGATTCTCTCGCTCCGACTCGAGCGGATTTACCACAGCGCCAGCCATTGCCGATACGGAGCCGCACGGGCATCTATTAGACGCCCCTGCAAAAATTCCCGTTACATCCACAGAGCAAATTTTTTTGAGCGCGACGACGGCATGCGTTTCTATGGCGGAAACATCAGCCTGCATATGAGCACGCTCGCGATGAGCCCCGCGATGGCGCTGATGATCGCGGCGGGAATGGTGTAGCGTGTCTTCTTGACGCCCACGCTGCCGTAATAAAGCGACACGGTATAGAATATCGTTTCAGAGGAGCCCATCATCGTGCTGGATACGCGCCCGATGAAGCTGTCCGGGCCGTAGCGGCCATACAGCGAGGTCAGCATCGCGATGGAGGCGCTGCCCGAAAACGGCTGCATCAGAAAAAGCGGCAGTATCTCTGGCGGTATGCCCGCGGGTTTCAGTATCGGGGCCAGTGCGGAAGCGATATAATCAAAGCAGCCCGATGCGGTAAATATCTGTATCGCGAACACGAAGCCCACCACATAAGGCAATATGCGCACCACGGTGGAAAATCCCTGTTTGGCGCCTTTGACGAACGATTCGTATACGTTCACCCTTTTCACCGTGCCATATACCACGATAAGCGCGATGAATGCCGGAACGAAGGCTGCTGAAATGTAAGTGATTACCTGCATCGCGAAAAAATTTTGAATAGTTTGGCGGCAACGATCGCGACCGCCGTATTTGCCGTCGTGGCGATCAGCGATGTCACCACGATCTCGGCGGGCGCGGCGCTGCCCGCCGCGCTTCTAAGCGCGATCACCGTCATGGGCAGCAGCTGCACCGCCGACGCGTTGATGATGAGCAGCATGCACATGGCGTGCGAAGCGCGTTCCTTTTCCGGGTTGAGCGTTTGCAGCTCCTTCATCGCCTTTAGGCCGAACGGCGTCGCGGCGTTGCCCATACCCAGCATGTTCGCGACGATGTTCAGCGTAATATACCCGCTTGCGGCGCTGTCCTTGGGTACGCCGGGAAACAGTGCCCGGATCGCGCCGCGCATGCGCTTCGCGATGGATTCCACGAGCCCCGCGTCCTGCGCGATCTGCAATACGCCCAGCCACAGCGCGTACGCGCCGATCAGGCTGACGCACAGCAGCGCCGCGTCCTTCGCGCCCGTCACCGCGGCGTCGGAAACGGCCTGCACCCTGCCCGTCGCGATTCCCACGATGACTCCGATGACGATCAGCGCTGCCCAGATATAGCGAATCATACCCTCTCCCCCACCCGGTTGTTTCGTATTATTGCTTTGTACATTGATATGTATAATTATTAATGAATATTCAATTGTGACAAAAATATTAATCTTTACTTTTTTTAGCGCAATAGGGGTTGACAATATGAAGGTATATTTGTTATATTTTGATATGGGAACATAAATACAAATGGGGAGATGAAACGCATGAAATCAACAGGTATTGTGAGGAAAGTGGACTCGCTGGGACGCATTGTGCTGCCAATCGAATTGCGTCGTGTGATGGGGATCGACATTAAAGATCCTATCGAGATCTTTACCGACGAAAGTCACATCGTGCTGGGCAAATATCAGCCTGCCTGCATATTCTGTGACAGTGTCTCGGGCGTAACGGAATTCAAGGGCGCCAAGATTTGCGCCACATGCATGGCGAAACTTAAGGGCTGACATCCGGCAAACCGGATAAAAGTCTGTAGGCTCTGTTCCTACGGATACACAAAGCTTTTGACGCCGCGTTTGCGGCGTCTTTTTTTGTCATGCCGCCGCGAATATATTCTTTCAGCAGCGCGATGATTTCCTCATCGCTCAATTCC
>CAYNFL010000064.1:0-6237 GCA_964396465.1 uncultured Christensenellaceae bacterium | reverse complement strand
AAACTATATTTAAAAACCTTCATTTTAGGATATACTTTTCATGATGCAAATAAACTACTCCGTATTGATAGTTTGAAAGATGCAATAACTGCTCTTGAGGAAAAGATAAATCTATACGGCTCAATTCCTCTTTTCTTTCTTCCGCTCCGCCGACAACGATCACATACTCGCCCCTGTTTTCGCCCGCGACCTCATCGCAAGCCTCCGCGAGTCTGCCGCGGAATACGCGTTCATAAATTTTTGTCAATTCCTTTGCGACGGCTGCGCGCCGCATATCCCCGCATGCAGTTCGCAGCTTTTCCAGCGTTGCGGAAAGATGGTGCGGGCTCTCGTATAGTATGCAGGGCAAGTCGCTCTGTGCTACCTGCGCGATCTGCTTCTTTTCCTCCGCTGCCTTTTTGGACAGAAACCCGATAAATGTGAACGAACCGCCAAAACCTGAAAGCGTCATCGCTGTAACAGCTGCGCACGCGCCGGGCAGCGAAGTGATTTTAATTCCCGCTGCCGCAGCCTCCGCAATCAGCTCCGCGCCCGGGTCGGAGATTACTGGCGTGCCCGCATCGGATACCAGCGCAACGTTTTTGCCCTCCTTGAGCGCTTCGATGAGCCACGCGCGCTTTTCCGTCGTACTATGCTCGTGAAAGCTCACAAGCTTCGTTCTGATACCATGGCGCGCCAGCAAGCCGCGCGTATGGCGCGTATCCTCCGCCGCGATAAAATCCGCTTCCTTGAGCACCCGCAGCGCGCGCAACGTGATATCCTCCATATTGCCTATGGGTGTCGCAACGATGTACAGCATTCAATCTTCTCCGGTTCCGTAGATTGCCTTAAGTTCTCTCGTATACGTGCCGTCCGCTTCGTATACGGTGAGCTGCGGCAGGAAGGCAAGCCCCGGCCCTGCTCCCTTGCGCCCCTCGACCAGCGCGAAGTTCGGTGAAATCCCCTCCCGCTGCGATACGAGCCGCACACGCTTGGGTTCCACGCCAGATTCGCGCATGCGCTGCATCAGCTCCGCGAAGCGCTCCGCGCGGCAGATCATATAAAGCCGCCCGCCCGTACGCAGCAGCTTTGCCGCAGCGCTCACGACATCCGCCAGCGTGCAGCAGACCTCGCGCTTGGCGATATCGACGTGCGGATTTGCGCTCGGCCTGCCGGAATCCGCGCGCGCGTACGGCGGGTTGGCGGCAACGACATCGAGCCCGCACCCGATCAGGCGCGGCGCATACTTTAAATCGCCGCAGACGATATGCGCGCGGCCTGCAAGGCCGTTCATGTTTATACTGCGCTGCGCCATATCGGCGAGGCGCGGCTGTATCTCGATGCCCGTAATAACAAGCCCCGGGTTGCGCGCACACATCAGTATGGGTAAAATACCGCTGCCCGCCCCGAGGTCGGCGGCGCGTTCACCCGCAGCCGTCTGCGCAAAATGCGCAAGCAGCACCGCGTCCGTGCCGTACGCAAACACCTCCGGGTGCGCGATGATACAGTACCCGTTTTGCAGGTCTTCGATTGTCTCGCCCGGCAGCAGCGGGACGTTTCCTCGGCGATTCATCTGTGTGTATTATACCGTTAAAACGCCAAGATGAACAGCGCGGTTCAAGGATGGCGGAAACTTCATTATAAAGAATATAATGTTTAAATCGTGTATATTTATGCATAAATTCTGTTATCATATATACAGAAGTTGCAGTAAAGAGCGGCCGGATATATCGTATGTCTAAAAGCCGGTTCAGCGATCATCTAAAATGATGGTGTATCTTCCTCTAAACTCTTCTCGGGCTATATCCGTATATTTTAACACGAATTCCTCCTTTGCATCGGTATATGCGTCGCGGTCATGCTCAAACCGCTGCTTCAATTGCTCCTTGAGCGCAGCGTATCCCCGCGCGGCCTCCGGGTGAGATATCAGGTAATCGCGGAAGTACAGCTCGTCCCAGTCTCCGCCGTAGCGCACGTGCAGATGAAACGCCTGCCCGATAAATCCCTCCGGTGTGTAACCCTTCATGAACATCATGTGCGGCGGCGGGTTTTGGGGCTGCGGACAAAACAGCCATCCGTCCGCGGTCAGCGTGGCTTTCAGCGCGTCCGTATCGCACGCTTCAGTGATTTCCAGCAGTATATCGATCGTCGGCTTGGCGAGAAGGCCCGGAACCGCCGTGCTGCCGATATGGCTGACGCGCGCGATATTCTCTTTGCCGACGGCGCGCTCAACGCGTTCCTGCTCTCGCGCGTAGCGAAGCGCCCATGCGGCGTCATGCTGCGTGAGTATGATGGGGAACAGCGCCCACAGCTCTTCTTTGGTCATTTCGGATAACGGTTTGGTCATCGCTTTTTCTTACACCCAGTGTTGATATCCGGCGCGAAGCCGGTATATGCATGCGGAGCGTTTTTCTCCCTTCGGATTTTGGTCGGAGATGTCTGAAAAACATTATACAGAATCACACAGGCCATGTCTACGGCGGCTGAATTGGAAAGGCCATGCCGCGCTGCGGCATGGCCTGTGACGGTTTAGTAGGTAACGGAAACTTGTTTATTCATAGCGCAGCGCGTCAATGGGGCGCAGGCTTGCCGCTTTGTTGGCGGGATATATGCCAAACACCACGCCGACAAACGCGGAGAACCCGAGCGCCAGCGCGATGGTGCCCGCCGACATCGACATGGAGATGCCCATCGCCGTGCCGATAATTTTAAGCCCGATGAAGCCGATGCCGATACCGACCGCGCCGCCCGCGACCGAAAGCACCACGGCTTCGATCAGGAACTGGCCAAGTATATCGGTGCGCTGCGCGCCGATCGCCTTGCGGATGCCAATCTCTCTTGTGCGCTCCGTAACGGATACGAGCATGATGTTCATGATGCCGATGCCGCCCACGACGAGCGATATCGCCGCGATACCCGAAAGCAACACGGTCATCACGCTCATCACCTCGTTCATCACGTCGAGTATGGCGCTTTGATCGATCACGTTGTACGCGTCCTCGTCGTTGAGTTCGCGCGTCAGGAAATCCTCAATCGCGTCCTGCGTGGCGTCCACGGTTTCAGCCGTTGTCGCGGAGACAAACAGCGCGCTGAATTCCTTGTCCTTGAACAACCGCTGCGCGGTGGTCAGGGGGATAATCACGGTATCGTCCTTGTTGGCAAGCATCGTGTCCGATTCCTCAAGCAGCCCCACGACCGTAAAATCGAAGCCTCCGATGTCCAGCGTGTTGCCGAGGCAGTTTTTCGTGCCGAATAGGTCGTTTGCGACTTCCGACCCTAGCACCGCGGTATACGAATGCGCCTCAACATCGATATCGCAGATGAAGCGCCCCTGCGCGATATCCTGCCCCGTGATCTGCCGGTAGACACTCGTGACGCCCTCAACGCTGTATGCGTCGCTTTCATCGCCCGCCTGAATGTTCGTCGTTTTGGCAATGACGCCCGTGACGCCCGCGATATTCGCGTCATCCTCAAGTGCTTTTAAATCAGCCATCGTCAGATACGAAGGCCGCTCCCCCGTGAACGTCACGTACAGGAGATTAGAACCCAAGCTTTCGATCTGCCCGGTGATCTCGCCCGTCGCGCCCTGCACGACCGAAATGAGCAGCGTCACCGCAACAACGCCGATGATGATGCCAAGCATGGTCAAGAACGAGCGCATCTTGTTGCCCCGCAGCGCGGAAAACGCCATCTTCAATGCCTGCGAAAGCTTCATGCCGCCCCGCCTCCTTCCGCGCTGTCCAGCACGATTTTGCCATCGTGCATCTGTACCCGGCGCGATGCCAAACCTGCGATGTTTTGATCGTGCGTAATCAGTATGATACCGCGGCCTTCGCGGTGCAGCTCGATCAATATATCCATGATCTCCTTGCCCGATTTGCTGTCAAGGTTGCCCGTCGGCTCGTCGGCGAGTATCAGCGTGGGATGCGTCGAAAGCGCGCGTGCAATCGCCACGCGTTGCTGCTGCCCGCCTGAAAGCTCGGTGGGCTTGTGCCCCATGCGGTCGGCAAGGCCCACCTTGGCAAGCGCGTCGTTCACGCGCTTGCGCCGCTCGGAGAGCGGCAGCCCCTGATAGATCAGCGGCAGCTCAACGTTCTGGTAAGCGGTCAGCTTAGACAGCAGGTTAAACTGCTGAAATATGAAGCCGATCTCCTTGTTGCGAATCTGTCCGAGCTGGCGTTCGGTATAGTCGTCGATAGGCTGGCCGTTTAATATGTATTCCCCTTCGTCCGCGAGATCGAGGCAGCCGATGATGTTCATCAGCGTCGATTTGCCGCTGCCCGAAGGGCCGATCACCGCGACGAATTCGCCGTCCGCCACCTTAAGCGTTACGCCATCCAAAGCGTGCACGGCAGCTTCGCCCATCTGATAGGTTTTCTTCACATCGCGCAGCTCAATCATTCGCCCTGCTCCGCCCCGTCGTATTGCGATACCATCGCTTCGTTGCTTTGCCCCATGCTCATCATTTGCTCCTGCATGCTCATTTTGTTCACCTGAGGCACCGCGACATTATCGCCTTCGGAAAGCCCCTCTTTGATTTCGATGCTGACGCCGTCCGTAATGCCCGTCACCACCGGATGCGTCGCGACGGTATAATCCGCTTCGGGATCGATATCCTCCCCAAATGCCACGTACTTTTGCCCGTCAATCACCTGAATCGCTTCGACCGGAATGAACAGCACATCCTGCGCGGATTCAGAAACGATCTCCACGTCAGCGCTCATGCCCAGCATTACGCCCGGTGCGTCCGATAGCGAAAGCGTTGCCGTAAAATTCGTCACGTTGCCCACCGAAGCGCCAATAGGATTGATTTTGGCCACCGTCGCGCTGAAGCTTTGGTCGGGAAGCGCATCGAACGTCACCTTCGCCGTTTTGCCCAGCTCGATGCCCGCGATATCGAGTTCGTCGATATCCACCTCGATCTTATATTCGCCGTTGCTTTGTACCGTAAACAGCTTCGCGCCGCCCTGCACCATCTGGCCGGGATTCAGATCAAGCCCGGATATCACGCCGTTTTGGCTCGCGTGCACTGTGAGGCTATCGATATCATCCATCACATCGTCAAGGTCGTCCTGTAAATCCTGGCGCGCCTCAATCTGTTCATAGAGCGCGCTGGAAAGCACCTCGCCGCTGAGCTTGAAGAGTTTATCTCCGCGCGAAACCTCATGCCCCGCTGCTTCGTATATCTTTTTAATCTTTCCGCCGCTGCCCGTGACGTAAATCGGATTGGCAACCGCAACCGTGCCTTCGCCCAACTGCGCGCCATCCTCATTTGTAACAACCGCGGAATCGCCGAGGCTGAAACCGGTATTCTTGAAACGCGCCAAAGCGGTGCCGTCTTCAACCGCGGTCACCTCGCCCGAAACGGTCTTGGAGCCAATCGTTACCGTCACCTTTTGGCCCAAGGCCGGTTCTGCTTCTGCAGCAAAGGCAACTTCCAGCAAATCGTCCGGGCAGACCACCAGCAGCGCGCCGTCCCGGTCGGCAACGACATCCGCCGATTCGCCAACTGCTGCGTAAACCGCCATTACGGTGCCATCCACGGGCGAATAGATATAGTCTCCGCCCGATACGCTGCGCATCGAAGCGATCGCCGCGTCGACGTCGTCGATCTGCTGCTCCAGCGAATCCCTCTGTGACTCCAAATCGTCGCTTGAAAGCAGCGCGACAATGTCCCCATCGCTAATCGTATCGCCGTTTTCAAACAAAACCTGATCCACCGTCGCGGCGGCCGTGGCATAGGCCGTATTATCCTTTAGCGGCTGTACGCTGCCGGAGCCCTTTACCGTAACCTCAATGTCGCCGCGTGTCACTTCGACGATGTCATATGTCGTTCGGAGCGCGGCTTCGAGGTTGCTACGCATTCTCAAGTACCCCAGCACGCCCAATAATACGATCACACCGATGACTATCCAAATAATTAACGTCTTCCTGCTTCTCCGTTTCGCCATATCCGCCCTCCAAGAATGCTTTCGGTTAGTTACTTATGTATTTAGCGATATCGTTCGCTGTCAATAATATACCCGGCCATATTCCCATGTATATCTGTGTTGACACCACCTGTTGTACTTTTCGACTTCTTATTCAGCGTTCATTCGAGTTATATTCTACCAGATTTTTTTCGTTTGGCTATGGTATTGCTCCGCCTTTTACAGAATATTCACACCACCGTAAGTCATAAAACGCTTTACTAACGAAAACCCCCGCTTAAGCGGGGAGCTGTATCGGTGCAAAGACGCATATATCTAGCCGCCTTAA
>CAYNFL010000063.1:0-8887 GCA_964396465.1 uncultured Christensenellaceae bacterium | reverse complement strand
TCCCTTCCAGCCGACAGGCGAGCGCCCGGTATACTGCAGCGATTGCTTCCGTGCTCGGAAAGACCGCTATTAAAAAGTAACGAAAAAAGCGCGAAAGCGCTTTTTTTGTATGCTCAAAGCAAGCAAGTTTGCGTTAACCCACGCGGCAATACATGCGCTGTTGCCTTCGCAGGGCGCGGATGGTAAAATAATTTTATGGAAGAGTTGATAAGGCTGGCCGCGCAGGGGAATGTACCGCGCCTCGATAAATACCTCGCTGAGGCTTTGCCATTATCTCGTACGCAAATTGCAGGCGCGATAAAATCCGGTGGCGTTACGGTAAACGGCGCTTCGGCAAAACCGGGCGACAAGGTGAAGACAGGCGATATGATCGTCGTGCGTATGCCCAAGGCGGAACCGACGGAGCTTAAGCCGGAAGACATTCCGCTCGACATCATATACGAGGATGACGACATCGCTGTGGTCAACAAGCCGCAGGGTATGGTGGTGCATCCCGCGCCCGGCCATGCGGGCGGCACGCTTGCGGGCGCGTTGCTTCACGCGCTCGATAACCTTTCGGGCATCGGCGGGCAGATGCGCCCCGGCATCGTGCACCGGCTCGACAAGGATACGTCCGGGCTGCTCGTCGTTGCGAAGAACGATATCGCGCACGCTTCGCTTTCCGCGCAACTCGCGGAAAAAAGCGCGCGCCGCGTGTACTTTGCCATTGTGCATGGCAACATCAAAGAAGATGCCGTTGATATCGACAAGCCCATCGGGCGCAGCCGCGGCGACCGCAAAAAAATGGCGGTGGACGCGCGCGGCCGCCACGCGGTGACGCATGTGAAGGTTTTAGAACGTTTTGGCGAATATACTTACGTTCAGGCAGCGCTCGAGACGGGGCGTACGCACCAGATTCGCGTACACCTTTCAAGCATCTATCATCCCGTCGCGGGAGACCCGGTGTACGGCCCCAAGCCCGCGCGGCTGCACAAGGGCGGGCAATTGCTGCACGCCGGGCAGCTCAGCTTCATCCATCCCTCCACGGGGCAGCGCGTTAAGTTTGACGCGCCCTTGCCGGAGTATTTTGAAACCGCGCTGCAAAAGCTGCGGAAGCAAATACAGTGTTGAAAAGCCCTTTGCGACAATAATTTTAATACAGACCGGTATTATAAAATTGAACAAAAATCTATGGTAAAATATGATATACCTGTTTTTGTAAAATTATTTAAGGGGGTAAGCATGATGGGGGAAAGATCTCGCTGTTTTCGTTTGGTCTTATTGATCTTGGTTTTGATGCTGGCAATGCCGGGCTGCAGCGGACTATCTCGTTTGTATGAAGACGAAACTGCCCGGGCAACTGCGGCGACGCATGAAGCTGCTAAAGAGCCAACCGAAACTTCAACGCCGGATGAAACGCCCCCGCCAGAACCCGGCGCCACGTTGCCGCCGGGCGTGCAGGAAAACACGCGGTTTTATGCCGATTTGGATGGAGACGGGGAAGATGAAACGATCATTGTGGGCAGCGTAGCGAATGACGATGACTTTGGCTCTAGTGATATATCATTATATATATTGAACAGCACCACCGATCGGTATGTGCTTGTGGATATCGGGTACTTTGAGAGCGCTTATTTAGTGTATACGCCAAGCGGAGAACCCTGTACGATCGTTTGCTGCGGCGACAGTGTGGATGCTTGGTGTACGACATCACTTTGTTCATTTGACGGGCTGACGCCTGTATTGCAAGGGCGGGAAGACGGGCAAGTGATTAAAATCAACGGAGATGACTTGACACTGACGGGTTGGACGGAATTTATCGGATGCTGGGATTATACTTGCAAATACACGCTGACCGATGATTTTAAGTTGAAACCGTCGTCGGGGTTAATGATTGTTACAGCAGGAAGAGAACCGCTGCATACCATTCGCGAGCTGCCGGTAGAAATGAAGGCGGATGGCGGTTACGCTGCCGATACGCTTCCCGCCGATTCGCTGTTATACCCGACAACAGGCGACGGGGAAAGCTATATGGAATTTCGATTGGAGAATGGCTTGCAGGGCAGGATCACATATACACGGGATGAATCGTATGAGGCGATGATTAACGGCGTGAGTGAATACGAGTATTTTGACAATATAGAATATTGGGGATAACAAAAAATAAAACACGGCAATCACATCGTAATCACATCGCACCAACTCTTTTGTTGACATTTATATTGGCGTTGTCTATAATACACGTGTGTTAAAAAACTCCCGTTTGGTGGGCAAAACCCTCCTAGGAGTCGGGAGGGAGGGTAAGCAGTGGCGGAAATACGCGTTGGCGAAAACGAATCATTGGAGAACGCCTTAAAAAGGTTCAAGCGTCTGACCGCGCGGGAAGGCACGCTGGCGGAGCTTCGCAAGCGTGAACACTACGAAAAACCGAGCGTCAAGAGAAAGAAAAAGGCAGAAGCGGCCCGCAAGCGGAAGCACTGATCCACATTCGCGTATAAGCCCGGAGTTTAAAAGCTCTCGGGCTTTGTTATATCGGTAAAAGGGATTATGTGATGCCGGAAAGGGGCGCGTATGAAAAGGATACTGTTGGGTTTGGCTGCGGTGTTTGTCGCAGCGCTTTGCCTGCAAGCGCCTGTTGGGTACGCGCAGGCGGCAAGCGATACGGTGGTGCTTCTGGAGGTTAAAGGCGAAGTCAACGCCGCGGTGACGGGGTATATCGGCGAAGCGGTATCAAGCGCGGAGGAAGCGGGCAGCGCGGTCGTACTGCTGCTCGATACCTACGGCGGGCAGATACTCGAGGCGGACAGCATCAAGGAGATACTGCTGGGCACCAAGGTGCCGGTAAGCTGTTACGTCACGCGCAACGCGCTCTCGGCGGGCACGCTGATTGCGATATCGTGCGAGCGCATCATCATGGCTCCGGGCGCGGTGATCGGCGCTGCGGAGACGATCCCCAACGACGAAAAGACGCTTTCGACCTGGGTCGGCATATTGACTTCGGCGGCGGAAGCGCGCGGCAGGGATACGAAGGTCGTTGCGGCGATGGCGGACAAGGGCATCGAAATTGAGGGCGTGACCGGGGCGGGATCGCTGCTGACATTAGGTGCTGAGGAAGCGCTTGCCCTTGGCATATCGGACGGCACCGCGCAGACGCAGGAGGAGGCGCTCTCCCTGCTGGGGTATTCGGATGCCGCGACGCAGACGCAGCAGATGAGCTTCCCGGTGCTTGCCGCGCAGTTCTTGACCTCGACCACCGTGATGAGCATACTCTTTATTGCGGCGATTATCTGTATGGGCATCGAGATATTCACGCCGGGCTTCGGCGTGTTCGGCGTGCTTTCGATACTATTCTTCGGCCTGTATTTTGGTGGCAGCTATATCGCGGGGTATGCGGAGTGGTGGAGCATCGCGCTGTTTGTCGTGGGCGTCGTTTTTCTCGGAATTGAGGTGGCCGTACCGGGCTTTGGCATATTCGGCATATTGGGTATCATCAGCATCATCGCGGGCATGGTATTCGCCGCGCGCGATTTTACAACGTTTCTTACAGTGCTGGGCGTGGGGATATTGGGCGCGGCGGTAGGCTTGCCGCTCATCTATCTGCTGCTCAAAAAGCTGGGGCTGCTGCGAAAGTTCGCGCTGGAGCAGGGAATGCTGCCCGAGGAGGGCTACGTGAGCCACGCGCACACCGAGAGCCTCAAGGGCAGTACAGGCGTCGCGATATCCGATTTACGTCCCGCAGGCGTCGCGGAGATTGGCGGAGTGCGCCACAGCGTGGTGTCCTCGGGCGCGTACATCGAAAAAGGCGCGTTCGTCATGGTAACGGAGCACACGCCGGGGCGCATCGTGGTGGAAGAAGCCAAAGCGAAGGGCTGAGAAGTAAAAGCTAACAGATACACCATGTTGGGGCGGATAAAGTGGCCAGTATGGGTATTATCCGCCTGCTCATATCTGGACAGCCCCTTAAACTATACCTGAGGTTTACCGCCCGATGGATCGCTGCCGCCTGTCGGCGCGGAAGGCGTTTGCTGAGGCGGGTGCGGCGCATACTGTGGCGGATAGGGTGCATATTGCGGCGGATAGGGTGCATATTGCGGCGGGTAGGGTGCATATTGCGGCGGGTACGGGTAAGGCGGCGGCGGGTAACCGTATGCGGGCACGGGCGCTTTTTCCTTGATGGCCGCGAGTATGAGCGGTATGGAGAAGGAGAGCGCGGCTCCGATGATGAGCAATATGCCCGCTGCCCTTTCCTTCTTTTTTACGAGCAGCCCTCCCGTCAGGCCAATCGCTCCTACGATCAAAGAGAGTATCCCGAAGACCAGATACATTGTGAAGAACGTATTAAAAATAGCATCGACGGGAAAACCGCTTGGCATAAGGCTCCAAAGCGCACTGTCCCAGGCGTAGCCTAAGAGTATAAACGTGATCCCTGTTAAACAGGCCATCGCGCCCCCGACGATACCGAGTATCATGCTGGCAGTTTTCATAATATACCTCCTAAATCAGGTCTTTGTTGCGGCTGCTTTGGCGAAGGCTTAAAGCCCAGCTTTCCTTTGGTCACGACCACGAGCGCGGCGGCAAGCACCGCATAGAGGGTGACGGATATCAACCAAAGCGTCATGTTCACCGAGGCGTTTTCGCCGCTCAGCGCGGATGCGGCGGTGGCGTTGGTGGTGAGCGCTACGCCCCAGAAGTTGTCCGCGTTGTGGAACAGAAAGCCCGCGAGCAGCAAGCTTTCGCGCGTGTTGTTGAATATCCACGCCATCACGACGGACAATGCCAACTCGCCAAGCACGAACAAGGGAAAGTAGGTAAGCCCCATCGCGTTATGCAGCGTACCCTCCGTGAAGAACTGCGGCAGATGCCAAACTCCCCACGTAAGGCCGATGATGAGTGCGGCGGGCAGCGCACTTCTTTTGTACTGGATGTGCGGCTGCGCAATGATCTCATTATATGACAAATATCTGAACAAGACAAGAAAAAGCGCGCCAGTATGTACCAGCGCGCTATCTTTATGGATTATCCCTCTGTATTCTTCTGTTCGCGCTTGAGCCTGCGGATGTGGAAAGTAAGCTGCAAGAAGAGTACGACGAACACGGAGAACAAACCCAACAGCAATCCCGCACAGATCAGATTGACAGCCGATACGGGAGGCGTAAGCCCGATCAAGAGGTTGGTCGCGAATCCGGTCAGCTCAATGACCATGAGCCCGAGCCAGAACGCACGTACCTTGCGGTAATGCTTAAGGCGCGAGGTATTGTCCGAGAACAGCTCGAACGGGCCTTCCGACGTTTTTTTACGAAAGTATACCCAGCGCAGGTAGGTTGCCACGCACTGCGCGCCCGTTTCCTCCACGAAAGCGATATAACGCCTGCTTTCCGGATGCGACGCCAAATGGTCGAGCAGCTCGATGCGGTAAACATATTCCCCCGGAGGTGCATCCTCGAACACGTAGCGGCACCACGAATAATCCGTCATCGCAAGGCCTTTGGCCGCGAGCGCGTTGAGCCACTTTTCCTCTTTTTCGTAGTCCCAGTATGCTTTTCTGATAATGTGTTTCATTGCAAACCCCCTCCAGTGATGCTTCGCCCGTTGGTGAGCAGTTCTTCAAGCCTTTCAATCTCCGCTTCGACTGCGCTGCGCCCCTTGGGCGTGATCGTGTATTCCTTCTTGCGGTCTCCCGCCACGCCTCCGCACGGCAAAATCCATCCCTTTTCCACCAGCGTGAAAAGCGCGCCGTAGAGCGTGCCCGCGCCCAATGTGACGCGCCCGCCGCTCAGCGAATGAACGCGCTGCATGATGCCATAGCCGTGCAGCGGCTGGTAGAGCGCGAGCAGTATGTAGTATACCGCTTCGGTCAGCGCGCCTGTTGCTTCCGCCATAATGCCCTCCTATATCGTTAAGTGTTATAACGGTTAACGATGTATCGCGATACGATATAATATATCGGACGGCGATATATTTGTCAATACTTTTTGAAATATCTGAGCGCGACGGAGCGTATATATCAGTTATTGTTGCGAAAAAACGGAGGGATTTTAATGAGCGGGACAAAACGCATCAGCGGGCAGGATATGACGGAATCGCAGGGACTGCCCTACATGACGGAAACCGAAGGGAAATGGCGGATCGATTTGTGCGCGGTACAATCGCGCATACAAAGCTACCTTGAGGAGGCGGCCGAAACGGGAAGGTACAGCATATCGGGGCTGTGCATCAAGCTCGGTATCACGCGCGAAGCGCTGCGTCTTTGGCGCATGGGGTATGTGAACACAGCGGATGAACGAAGCGCGCGCGTGCTGCCCAATGTATATCTGGCGGAAGCCGTCGCGAAGGCAGAACTTTTTGTGCAGCGGTACTGGGAGGAGTGCGAGGAATCCAAGATGCAGAGCAAGCACACCAAGCTGCTTCAAGCAGCGGGCTTGGTGGGGGAGGGTGCGCAGCGCGCGTCGGCGCCGTCGTATGATCTCGGAAGGCTGAGAAAGTACAGCCGGTAGCGCTCTAAACGGATCCATAACACGAAAGAACCCTGATGCCGCGGGCGGCAGCAGGGTTCTTTGTTTTCGCTGCTGAAGCTTAGTCCTGCTGAGGATTGATATGCACCACGACATCCAGCACGGTGGGGTATTCGGACATAATGGCGAATTTGACGGCATCGCCGATGCCATGGCCTTTTTCCACGGTGATGCTTCGCGGCACTTCAAGCGCGATATCCACGAGCAAGCCCCTGCCCATCCTGCGGCATTTGACCCAGTTGAGGCCTTTGACGCCCATCGCCGAAGCCGCGATCTCTTTGATCCGGTTAACCGTATCTTTATCGGGCGCGGCATCCAGCAGCATTTTCGCGGATTCGGACAATATCTCCACCGCGGTTTTTACGATAAACACGCACATAATTGCCGCGAGCGCGGGTTCTGCATATAGCCACAGCGCGTGGATATGAAATTGCTGCCCGGCAAACGCGAGCGATATCGCGATCAGCGTGCCCGATGTCGCGAAGATGTCGTTTCGGTGATCCTTGGCGTTCGTCGTGACGGCGATGGAGTTCAGCCGTTTTCCCGCGGCAAACGTGATTTTGTACATCACCGATTTGACGGCAATGGAAACTGCTGCGGCGCCGAGCGCAAACAAGCTGGGTTCGGACGCGGACTGACCCGATATCGTATCCACAACGTCTTTGAGCAGCAATGCGACGCTAATGAGTATGATGAAGCCGACGATCATCGATACCAGCGCCTCCATCTTGCCGTGGCCGTAAGGATGCCCCTCGTCGTACGCTTTTAAGGAATAACGCACGCCAAACAGCACCACGATTGAACCCAATACATCCCCTGCGGAATTGACCGCGTCCGCGGTGAGCGCCTCGCTTCCCGTTATCAAGCCCACAGAGCCTTTGAGCACGGCCAGAAATATGTTGCATAGCAGGCAAAACAGTATGATTCTTGCGCCTTCGTCTTTTTTCATTTGTTCAAGCCCTCGCATCTTTTTTTTCACAATGCATTCGGCTGATGTCTCATAGTATTTCGAAAGAGGTTAAAAAAACACACCCGCGAAACACCAAACTGTCCCGCAGATGTGCCTGTATCACCTGCTACCGCTTAAAGCGGCCCGGCCCCATGAACCATAATGGTTCATCGCCTGCTCAGTTTTGTACTGTAGATAATATGCAGTGCAAAAACATTAACTTAAATTATAGTATATAAGCGATATTGTGTCAAGTTAGTGCGACGAGCAAGCGCAGAACATTCAACAGTACATTGACACAAAATTTTTATTCGCATAATATGAACCTTGGTAATGATACTGCGAACAAGAAACAGCGATTCAACCGGGGAGGCATCATGGATCAAAGAAGGCTCGAACTTTTGGAAAGCGCGCCGGTAAAAAGCGCGATACTGCGCCTCGCGCTGCCGACGATGCTCGGCATGGCGGTGCAGGTGATATACAACTTGACGGATACTTTCTTTATCGGGCTGCTGCGCGACACGGATATGCTCGCGGCGGTCACGCTTGCGACGCCGCTGTTTATGGCGATACAGTCGTTCGGCAACATATTTGCGGTCGGCTCGGCGAGCTACATCTCGCGCAAGCTGGGGGAGAGGGACTACGCAGAAGCGAAGCACACCAACTCGGTAGCGTTCTATACGTCCGTCATGGTGGGCGTCGCGGTGGCGGTGCTGATGTCGGTTTTCAGCGCTCCGCTGGTGAGACTGATCGGTACGAGCGATGATACGTTTGCGCCTACCCTCGAATACTTCAGGATCATCGCGGCGTGCAGCGTGCTGCCGATGCTGCAGGTGAGCCTCGCGGGGCAGGTACGAAGCGAGGGCGCTACGGCGAAATCGATGATCGGTATCGTCATCGGCGTACTTAGTAATATCATATTAGACCCCATATTCATATTCGGATTCGGCATGGGCGTCAAGGGCGCGGCATGGGCCACTGTGATCGGCAACGCTTTGGGCGCGGGGTATTTCATATTGCACTTCTGCTCCAAAAAGACGCTGCTCTCCATCCGCCTGCGCGACTTTAAGCCGACCGCAAGGATATTCGGGGAATCCCTTAAAATCGGCGTGTCGTCCGCGATCAGCACGATGATCATGGGCTTCTCCATGATTCTTGCAAATGTTTTTGCAGGCGGGTACGGCGACGCGGTCGTCGCGGGTAACGGTACGCAGATGCGCGTACACAGCGTATGCATTATGCTGATGATCGGCATGGCTCAAGGATACCAGCCTTTTGCGGGATACAACTACGGTGCAAAGAATTATCATCGGTTGATCAGCGGGCTTAAAACCACAATGCTGTATAACACTGTGCTGGCTTTTTTCTTTACGCTGACATTTGCAATTTTCGGGCGCAGCTTTATCATGGCTTTCACGGACGATCCCGATGTGGTTGGCGCGGGTAC
>CAYNFL010000062.1:0-8919 GCA_964396465.1 uncultured Christensenellaceae bacterium | reverse complement strand
GGCTTTGCCGGGCCGCGCGTAATCGAGCAGGCGGAGAGGTGCAAGCTGCCGGAGGGCTTCCAAACCGCGGAGAGCCTGTTTGAGCACGGCCTCATCGACCGTATCGTGGAGCGCAAGGATCTGCGCAATACGCTGGCCGATATACTCGCACTGCATAACGGCGCGGCTCAAAAACCGGCTAAAAAAACGTGATAAGGGAATGAAATAAATGCCGCCAAAACAAGCTATTGTGCGCAGCGCGAACGGGGAGAAAAAATCCTGGGATAAGGTGATGAGCGCGCGCAAGGAAAACCGGCCGCAAGCGCGGGATTATATTGAAAAGCTGTTTACCGGCGTGTTCGAGGTGAAGGGCGACCGCTGTTTTGGCGATGACCCTGCCATCATCACGGCCATCGCGTGGTTCGAGGAGTGGCCCGTTACGGTAATCGGCCAGCAGAAAGGGCATACTCTGGAGGAGCGCATGCGCTGCAAATTCGGTATGCCGACCCCCGAAGGCTACCGCAAGTCCATCCGCGCGTTAATGCAGGCGGAGAAGTTCTCCCGGCCCGTGATCTGCATCGTGGATACGCCGGGCGCGTATGCGGGCATCGAGGCGGAGGAGAGGGGGCAGGGGCTCATCATCGCGGAGCATTTGCGGACGATGGCGACGCTCAAAACGCCCGTCATATCGATTATTATCGGCGAGGGGGGCAGCGGCGGGGCGCTCGCGCTCTCGCTGGCCGACCGGCTGATCATGATGGAGAACAGCTATTTCTCCGTGATCGCGCCGGAAAGCTGTGCGACGATACTGTTCAAGGACAGCTCCATGGCCCGGCAGATGGCTGAAAACTTAAAGCTGACGGCGGAGGATTTGAAGCACTTCAATATTGTGGACAATGTAATTGCCGAACCGGAGGGGTTTGACCGGTTCAACATGGAGCAAAGCGTGGACGATATCCGGCATCTGTTCCGGATGTACTTAAAGCGGCTGACGAAGACGACGCCGAACCGGCTGGTGGAAAAAAGGCATGAAAAATTCCTGAGCATGAGAGGATTATAAGGCAATGGCGTATGTGAAGATTACGGGGCTGGCTTGCAGCCTGCCTGAAAAGGTAGTTACCAATCACGATATGGAGAAGCTCGTCGATACGAGCGACGAATGGATCAAAAAGCGCACGGGTATCAGCGAACGGCATGTCATCACGCACGAAACCACAACGGGCATGGCGGCGGACGCCGCGCGGCGCGCGATACAAAGCGCGGGTATCGATAAGAACCGCATCGGGCTGATCATCGGCTGCACGATTACGGGAGATTTTATTACGCCCTCTATGGCGAGCCTTGTGCAGCGTGAGCTCGGTATCGATTCCTGCGCGGCGATGGATATCTCCGCGGGCTGCACGGGCTTTGTATACGCGGTTGCCACGGCTTCGAGCCTGATGGATTCGCTCGGCACGGATGCGGCGCTCGTGGTAGCGGGAGAAGCGTTATCCAAGATTACCGACTGGAGCGACCGTGCCTCGTGCGTGCTGTTCGGCGACGGCGCGGGCGCGGTGGTGCTGCAAAGAAGCGAAGCGGAGAACGTAAGCTATCCCATACTCAGCGGTTCTCCCGATCATGATAACGTGCTCTCGTGCAAATGGGGCGATCGCGAGACGCCCTTTACGGGCGTAAAACCGTCCAAAAGAGAATATCTGATGATGAAGGGCAAAGAGGTGTTCACCTATGCGGTGGGCGCCATTGAGGATGTGCTTAAAAAGCTGCTGGCCAAGTGCGGCAACAGGCCTTTCACGAAGGTGATACCGCATCAGGCCAACGTGAAGATCATCGACTGCGTGATACGCAGCATGCGGTTTGATCCTGAACAGTTTTTTATCGACATCGATAAGTATGCCAATACCTCTTCCGCAACGATCCCCATCGCGATGTGCGATGCAGTGCAAAAGGGCTGGCTCCGCAAGGGAGACCGTGTTGCGCTCATCGGCTTTGGCGCGGGGCTTACGTGCGGGGGAGTCGTGATAGATTGGGCAATATAATATTTACGGAGGATAAACCTATGGAAGAAAAAATTATTAACAAGATCGTTGAGCAGCTCGATATCGACCGCGATACCATCACGTCGGGCTCGCGCTTCGTCGAGGATTTTGAGATGGATTCGCTCGATATGGTCGAGATGCTGATCGGTATCGAAAAGGAGCTCGACATCATGATCCCCAATGAGGAGATCAAGGACGTTCATACGGTGGGCGAGCTCGCGGCATATCTGGAGAAGAAGCAGAATGAGAAGTAGCATCGCCTCTCTGCTGCGCATCGAGTATCCGCTGATACAAGGCGGCATGGCTTGGATCTCGAACGCCAGCCTCGCGTCGGCGGTGTCGATGGCGGGCGGCCTCGGCGTGATCGCCGCGGGCAACGCGCCGCCCGACTGGGTGCGCGCGCAGATCAAAGCGCTGCGCGTTAAAACGGACAAGCCGTTCGGCCTCAACGTGATGCTGCTGAGCCCCTATGTGGAGGATATTGCCAAGATCGCCGCTGAGGAGCGCGTGCCGGTCGTGATTACGGGCGCGGGCAACCCGGCGGCTTACATGCGCATGTGGAAGGACGCGGGCTGCGTCGTCGCGCCGGTCGTCGCGAGCAGCGCGCTCGCACAGATGATGGAGCGCGCGGGCGCGGATTTTCTGATCGCGGAGGGCTGCGAGGCGGGCGGGCACATCGGCGAACTCACGACGATGGTTTTGACGCCCGATATCATTCGGAGTACGGAGCTTCCCGTCGTCGCGGCGGGCGGCATCTACAGCGCGGAGACGGTCGTAGCGGCGTTTTGCCTCGGCGCTTCGGGCGTGCAGGTGGGGACAAAGTTCATACTCGCGGAAGAATGCACCGCAAGCGAAGCGTACAAGCAGCGCGTAATCAAAGCCAAGGATATCGACAGCAAGGTGACGGGGCGCGTCACGGGGCATCCGGTGCGCCTGCTCAGAAGCCCCATCGTGCGCGAGATGATGAAGCTCGAATACGAGGAGAACGGCGCGGAGAAGCTGGAAAAGCTCGGCGAGGGCTCGTTGATGCGCGCGGTGCTGCACGGTGACAAGGACACGGGCTCGTTTATGGCAGGGCAATGCGCATGCATGATGGACAAAGTGCAGCCCGCGGCGGAGATCATCCGCGAACTGTTCGACAAAACGGTACTGGAGCGCGTAAGGGACGATGCTTTCGGTTTTTTGCTGGGCTGAAGGGGTAACGCCATGAAGACAGCATTTTTATTCCCCGGCCAAGGCGCGCAAACGCCCGGCATGGGAGCGGACTTATACGATATTCATCCTATCTATACCGAGACATTCAACCTGTGCGAGCAGGGCGCGGGGCTGAACCTTAAAGCCGCCTGCTTTGAAGGCAAGCGGCTCGATGAGGGCGAGGTCTGCCAGCCCGCTATTTTTGCGCACACCGTTTCACTGCTCAAAGCCGTGCAGAGCGAAGGCATGGACGCGCAAATCGTTGCCGGGTTGTCGCTCGGCGAGTACGGCGCACTCACCGCGGCAGGCGTATTCAGCGTCGTGCAGTGCGCGTCGCTCGTGCGGCAAAGGGGCCGTATCATGGACGAGGCGTTCCCGCCCGGTGCGGGCGGCATGCTTTCGGTGATCGGTTTTACCGTAGTGCAGGTGGAAGAAGCGATTGAAGGCTATGTGAGCGCAAGCGTCGCCAACCACCTCTCAGAGCTGCAAACCGTGGTGGCGGGCGAGATGAAAGAGCTGCTGGCGCTCAAGGAGAAGTTTGAACAGGCCGGGGCGAAGATGGTCACGCTGCTTTCGGTGCGCGGCCCGTCGCATTCGCCGCTGCTCAGCGCCGCGTCACAGCAGTTTCTTTCGGTGTTGCGGCGCGAGGACATCGGCGTATCGGGGAAGACCGTATATTCCAACGCGCTGGGCGCTCCATATCCGGAGAATGCGGATATCAGCGCTTTGCTCGCGGAGCAGATGCGCAGCCGCGTGCGCTGGCACGATTGCACCGAGCACATGATCGGCGCGGGCGTTACGCGCTTTGTCGAAATCGGGCCGGGCAATGTGCTGAGCAAGATGCTCAAGCGCCGCGTGGACAAGGAAACGGAAGTGGCCTCGGTGAGAGACCGCGATACGCTACAAAAGTTTTTGGATGCTGTGAGGTAACGGTATGAATAAGGTTGCATTGGTAACGGGCGCGTCGGGCGGCATCGGCCGCGCGGTGTGCCTTTCGCTGGCGGAGGCGGGCTTTGATATCGCGGTGCATTACAACCGCGGTAAAGACGCGGCAGAGGCCTTGAAGCAGGAGATCATCGCAATGGGGAGGCGCGCGGAAGCGCTGCAGGCCGACCTGTCCGATTCCGCGCAGTGCGCGCGGCTCGTGACGCAATGCGCCGAAAGCTTGGGCGGCATCTACGCGCTCGTCAACAACGCCGGGATGACGGACGACGGGCTTTTGATGCGCATGACGGACGCGCAGTATGAAAACGTGATGCGCGCCAACATCGGCAGCTGCTTTTACTGCACGCGCGCCGCGCTGCCTTATCTGCTGAAAGCGCGGCAGGGGCGCGTCGTCAATATTACCTCGGTGGTCGGCATCATGGGCAACGCGGGGCAGGCGAATTACGCCGCGTCCAAAGCCGCGATCATCGGCTTTACCAAATCCGTCGCGAAGGAAGCAGCTTCGCGCGGCGTGTGCATCAACGCTGTCGCGCCCGGATTTATCGGTACCGCGATGACGGATGCGCTCGGCGAGGATATCAAAGAAAAAATGAAACAGGCGATACCGCTCAAGCGGTTCGGGTCGCCGTCCGACGTGGCCGCGCTTGTGCAGTTTCTATGCGGCGAGAGCGCGTCGTACATCACCGGGCAGGTGATGGTGGTGGACGGCGGTATGGCCATATAGGGCATTGGAGGAACATATGGGCAATGAAGTTTTGATTACCGGCATGGGAGTCGTGTCTCCCATCGGTTTTTCCGCGGAGGAAGCTTTCCGCGCCGCCGCCGAGGGCGTTTGCGGCATCCGCGAGGCAACGTGCTTCGACGCGGCGTATACGGGGATCCGCGCGGCGGGGCAGGTGGAGGGCTTCGATCCTTCGAAGTATATCACGAGCCGCGAAGCCAAGCGCATGGCGCGCTTCACGCAGTTCGCGGTTTATGCCGCGCAGCAGGCATGGGAGCAAAGCGGAATCGAAAGCGGCAGCTTTGACGCGGAGCGCGTGGGCGTTACGCTGGGCAGCGGCATGGGCGGACTCGATATCATCTGCGAGCAGATTGAAGAGATGCGCATAAACGGCCCGAGAGCCGTATCGTCGCTGTTCATTCCGAAAGCCATAATCAATACCGCGGCGGGTATGATCGCGATACGGCTGGGGCTGCACGGGCCGTGCCTTTCCGTGGTGACCGCTTGTTCGTCGAGCGCAGATGCGGTAGGGCAGGCGTATTATGCCGTAAAAGAAGGCCGCGCGGACGCGATGCTCGTGGGCGGCGCGGAATCCGTGATGGTGGAACTTGCCGTACAGGGCTTCCACCAGATGCAGGCGCTTTCCGAAGCCGGGTCAAGCCGCGCTTCCATACCGTTCGATAAGGACAGGCAGGGCTTCGTGATGGGAGAAGGCGCGGCGTTTATGCTGATTGAGAGCGCGGCGCACGTAAAAAAGCGCGGCGGCAAGGCCATCGGGCAGATCGCGGGGTACGCGCAGACATGCGACGCGCACCATATTACCGCGCCGCAGCCCGGCGGGGAATACGCCGCAAAGGCGATGGCGCTTGCGGTTGCCGACGCGGGCATACAAAAAACCGACATCGGTTATATCAACGCGCATGGTACGGGCACACCGCTCAACGACGTGACGGAAAGTGCGGCGATCGAGCTGTGCTTCGGCGGTCACGCAAAGAATCTGCTCGTGAGCTCCACCAAATCGATGACGGGGCACATGCTAGGCGCGGCGGGAGCTTTCGAAGCGATCATCACGCAGTGCGCGCTCAACGCCGGGATAGCGCCGCCCACCATCGGGCTGGAAGAACAGGGCGAGGGCTGCAATCTCGATTACGTAAAGGGCAAAGCGAGGAATATGGACACGCGTTACGCGCTGTCCAACTCGTTTGGTTTTGGCGGGCACAACAGCTGCATTGTACTGAAGAAAACGGAGTGAAGATATGCTAAACATTGAGGAGATTAAAAAGATATTGCCGCACCGCGAGCCCTTTTTGATGATCGACCGCGTGGATGAGCTGGAACCGGGTAAAGTCGCAAAGGGCATAAAATCGGTCAGCGCCAACGAATGGTTTTTCATGGGGCATTTTGCGGAAACGAAGGTGATGCCGGGCGTGCTGATCGTCGAAGCCATCGCGCAGATGGGCGGTGTCGCGCTTTTAAGCATGGACGAGATGAAAGGGAAACTGGCATTTTTGGGCAGAATCAAAAACGCGCGGTTTTATGAAAAGGTGGTGCCGGGCGACACGCTGGTTCTGGAAACAGAGATCGATACCGTTAAGGATACTGTGGGGATGGGCAGCGGCAAAGCGTATATAGGCGGTAAGCTCGCCGTAAGTTGTGAGCTCGTATTTGCCATTGGAGACACAGAATAACATATTCGCATATAAAAAAAGAGCGCGATGAGGAATCAATTGTTAAGAACCGCGGGAAAAACAGCTTTCCGCGGTGTTTTATTGTACTTTATTTAAATAATAATGCCCGAATGAATATAATTTCGTTTAAAGTGATTCGATATATATTATATATAATGTAAAGTTGGAGTAAAAAACGGTGCAGTACCGCAGAAGATCAAATTTTGGTTTATTAAATTCTGTAACAGGAAGGATACGTCATGATAATGGAATCAGAAGAAATATTAAACAAAATTATCAACTGGGATTTTACTGACGTGCTTGACGGGAACGGAGGCATGGGGTTGCCCGGGGACATCTATAAAAAGCTGCAGGTTCATTTCACGAATTTTTTCAGGAATTTCGAAAGCATATCGCGCATTTCGAGGCAGCTGAAAACCGTGATGCAGGATTTTATCCGGGAATCCAAACAGGTGGAAGAGGTTGCGGTTTTCTTAAACAACGGCGCCAAAATGCAGACGGCGGACATCGAGAAATCGTTGACGCTGATCGGGGATTTCACCGATAAAATCAACGCGATCTACTGCAAGTCGCAGGAGATCATATCGCTGGCGTACGACATGGAGAACAACAACCAGAGCGTACGGGAATCCGTGGACCAGCTTGTATCGAACCAGGCCAAAAACGACGAAGCCGTTGAGGGCATATTCGGCGTGATCAAGAACCTGATTGTGAAAACGCAGAAGATCGGCGAGATTACGAACCTGATCAACCGGATATCGAGCGAGACGAACCTTTTAGGGCTGAACGCGAAGGTGGAGGCTGTACACGCTGGCGTCGCAGGCAGGGGGTTTTCGGTCGTCGCGGACGAGATACAGCGCCTTTCCAAGGAAAGCAAAACCGCCAGCGTGGATATCAGCGATATGATCAAGAGCGTAACCGATGAAATCAAGCTGCTTGAAAAGGTGGCGCTGGATTCAAAAGGCGTATTCGAGGCGCAGCGGGATTCCGTCACCGAGGTCAACACTGCATTTGAGAAAAACAGCGAGTTCATCGATACCTATATCAGTGAGCAGAAGAACTTCAATGAATCCATCGAAGTGATCAAGAGCGACGAGGACGTACTTGTCAAATCGATCTCGAATATATTTACGTCCGTCAGGGAGGTCGCCGCCACGGCGAACGAAATCACCAGCCTGACATACGACCAGAACAACACGATATCGCTGCTCGATAAGCTTGAGGGCGACCTTTCGGTAAATGTCGGCTCCATCGGGCAGGAAACCGAAGGGATCAAGCTTGAAAAAGCTCCCGTACACAAAAAGAAAATCATAATGATTTTCGATTTCGACTGCGAGTTTTTTGAACCGACGCAGAAAGAAGCAATGAAGGCTGCGGATACGTATAATTATGACGTGGAGTTTTATGCACCCAAGTTAAGAGGGGTGGCCGGTGTCAATGAAATGGCGGGCTTTTTGGACAAGGCCATTGAGCAAAGAGTGGATGCGCTGGTAATCAGCCCGTTGGACGATACGCTGATATACCAAAAGCTCAAGCAGATCAGCGGAATGGGAATCAAAATCGTATTTATCAATTCGAAACTTGATGATCTCGATTATGTATCCTATATCCAGACGAACGGGCACGCGGCGGGCGCCGCTGCTGCGCGCGTGGTAATGGGAGTTATGGGAAACCAGGGTGAGGTTATCGTCAACACGTGGGCGGACACGCGCATTTCCGCGATCGAAGACCGCAGGAATGGTTTCGTGCAGGAGATCAAGGAAAATACGAAAATAGAAGTACATGAGGTTCCGGTGAACAGCCAGCCATCCCCGGAAGAGGCCGAAAGAACCATACAATCGATGTTGAGCAATCATCCAAACGCGCGTTTTGTGTTCCTGACTAATGCCGACTGGGGGAAGATATTCGCGACTTATATGAAAAAGCATCATCCGAAAGTAGAAGTGATAACGATTGATTTCACAAAAGAGATACAGTATATGATGGGCGAAGGCTTTATTCATTACGCGCTTGGCCAGCGCAACTATTCGTGGGGGCCCATGGCGTTTAGCTTCCTCGACAAGCACTTTAACAAAAAGCCGGTACGGAAGTATGTCGATACGGGAACTTACGAGGTCAACCGCCAGAACATGATCATATATAAGAGCATGATATGATGAAACAATATTGTTAGTACTGCGAAATAATTGTTTGACAAACCCCCCGAAGTTTCTTATACTAAAAATGTAGCATGGCAGTATGGGGTGGAGAAATTCATATCGGTTTTTCAATGAATTCGATTCCTGTTTACCCTTCGGTGTCTGCCGGAGGGTTTTTTATATAACGTGAATTAAAAATGAATCAAGGAAGGTGATCT
>CAYNFL010000061.1:0-8923 GCA_964396465.1 uncultured Christensenellaceae bacterium | reverse complement strand
GGTATCATCGAGAGCTTTTTGTGCTCGCCCGCGGCCATGCGCACGAGGCCCGACATCGTCTCCCCCTGGCTGCCCGTCGTGAGTATCGCGATCTTGTTCTTCTTGTATTTATCGAGGTCTTCCGGCTCCACAAGCATACCCTCGTCCAGATCGAGGTAACCCAGTTGCTTGGCGACCTTGGCGATCTTGAGCATGCTGCGCCCCGAAAGGCATATCTTGCGCCCGTAGTTGCGCGACGCGTTGACAACCTGCTGCAGCCGGTGGATGTTGGACGCGAACGTCGCGACGATGACGCGCCCGGTTGCCGCCTTAAAATAATTCTCGAACATCTCCCCCACGCGGCTTTCGGACATCGTATAGCCCGGGTTCTCCGCGTTGGTGCTGTCGGAAAGCAGCGCGAGTACGCCTCTGTCCCCGAGGTCCGCGAACTTGGCGATATCCATCACCTTGCCGTCTACGGGCGTGTGGTCGATCTTAAAGTCGCCCGTGTGTACAACCGTGCCCACTGGCGTATGCACGGCAAAGCCCAGCGCCGCGTCGATGCTGTGCGTCACCTTGATCGCTTCCACCTTGAACGCACCCGCCGTCACCGTATCGCCCGGCTTGATTACGTTCATGCTGACGCCTTCCGCCTTATGCTCGGCAAGCTTGGTTTCAATCAGCGCAAGCGTCAAGTCGGTGCCGTACACGGGCGCGCCCATCTCGGGCAGCAGGTATGGCGTCGCGCCGATATGATCCTCGTGGCCGTGCGTGATGAACACCGCCTTGATTTTCTCTTTATTCTTCTTTAAATAAGTGATGTCCGGTATCACATAATCCACGCCGAGCATGTCCTCGCGCGGGAAGCATAATCCGCAATCGATCACGATGATTTCGTCGGCGTATTCAATTACCCACATGTTCTTGCCGATCTCGCCGATGCCCCCCAAGGGGATGATGCGTATGGTCTTCTGTTTTGACAATTATGTCTTCCTCTCTTTCGTAACCCGATTATATCATAAAGTAAAAAAAATCTCAAAGCAACCGCAATAAAACCCTCGCCCGATCCATCATATCGAATTATGAATCATAAGGGTAACGTCCGCTCATCTACTTTGTTTTTAGCTCTGGATAACCTGCATCCCCCGTATGAATGTGAATAGTATCATATCTCCTCAACGAGTTTAAGCCCCGCGCAATGCCGCAGCATACCGATGATCTCCGCGTGCGTCTTCTTCTCCTTGAAACATAACATGAAAACCGCGCCCACGCCCGTACCCGCTTCGGGCGTCACCGTTTCAAAGTCGGTGACGCGGATGTTGCTTTGGTCGGCGAGCACCAGAAAGTCGCCGATGTTGCCGATGCTTTCAAAAACGATGTAGAGGCGGATGCGCTTTAAGCGCGATACCCAGCGCGCCTGCACCCACTCCAAAGCCGTCATCACAATAAACACCGCCGCGCATACGATGACCGCGCCGCTGTAAAAGCCGATACCGACCGCGAGCCCGATACAAGCGGCGGCCCAGAGCCCCGCCGCGGTGGTGAGGCCGCGAATCTGCTTGACACCCGTGACGATGATCGTACCCGCACCCAAAAAGCCGATGCCGCTGATCACCTGCGCGCCGAGGCGCGCGGGGTCGGTATTCGTAAACCGTGCCAGCATAAACTGCGCCGTCATCATCACGATGGCCGAGCTTACGCAGACGAGTATGTATGTGCGCAGCCCCGCGGCGCGGCGCTTGCGCGTGCGCTCCAGCCCCAGCAGGCCGCCGAGCACCATCGCGAGGCCGACGCGCACGAGTATGGCTGCCGTGTCGAGTTCCTGAAAATACAGATCCTGAAACAAATCCGTCCTCCCGTACTGATATCCATATGCTCCGGATATGGTTATTAATAACCGCGCTGGTGGTTCTTAAAACTTCCAATTTAAAAACCGCACGGTATCCATGCGGCTCAGACAATACTACGCCTGCGGCGGCGCACCCTTTGGCTGCTTCAGTATGCGCTTGACCAGTTCGGTATATTTCTCGCACAGCTCGGACGCGAACTCTTCCGTATCGCCCTCGGTACGGATGATGATGCGCGGGCGCGTGGTGTGCGGGCAGATGTAGCCAAAGCCGCGGCTGCCCTCCTCAAACCGCAGCCCTTCGCTCGCGTGCACGCCGCTCTGATACATGCCGCCAATCACGCGGCCCACGTCCTCCCACTCGCAGCCGACCTCGCGCACGCGCACATGGCCGGGGCGGATCATGGAAGCGATCTCCTCCGCCGTTGCGCCCGTCCGCGCGATGTGCTCACACAGGCGCGCTGTGGCGAATATGCCGTCGAACAGCACGCGCCGCTGATCGGTTGAGAGGGACATCAACGCTTCCTGCTCCGAACCGAACTTTACCTCCAGCCCCAGCCGCCGCGCGAGCGATACCACGCTGCCCGGCGCGGAGGTGGGCATTACAGCGGTTTTTCGCTCCATCCCCGCCAATACGAGATACCACGTAACCGCTTTGAAGTCCTCCGTATCGATGATGCGGCCATCGGTTAAGTACAGCATCGCGTGCGCGGCGCTTTTGGACAAGTGCACGGCGAAATGCGCCGACTCCTTTAATATCAGCCCCGCCGCGTCGGTCTGTATGTCCGCCGTCTGGTGTACGGCGGAGATGCCGCACGCGGCTAAAGCGCGCGCCGCGAAAGCATCGATTTCCCTACCGCCGCGCACGACCACGCGGATGTCCGCGTTTTTGATCGCGCCGCAGTCGATGCGCGCGCAGGCGGTGTGGACGTACAGGCTCTCCGCCGTATCCACACGCGTCTCGCGCCCGCAGCGCATGTCGGAGAGCACCTCGCCCTGATGAAAGTATTTGCCCTCCATCTGGCGGCGCAGCTGCTTGGAGAGCAAAAACAGCTCCGGCTCGAACAGGTCGGCGAACAGCTTTTGCCCCTTGGCGGACTTTACCGACACGCAAAGCCGCGCGCCCAGCAGCGACGCGGCGTAGGCGAATACCGGGCGCTGTGCGCCTCGGAACGAGAACACGTCGCCGCCGCTCATCGTGAATATGCCCGCCGCCTGCTTGAGCGCCGCGTCCGCAAAATCGCTGCCGTCGCTGCACAGCGCAACGCTTTTCCCCGACATCGCTTCCGCTGCCGCGCCGAATATGCGCCCGAGCCGCAGCGGCGTCAAGTCCTCGCCCACGTCGCCCGCAAAGCCGTTCTTGCCGATAAAATCCGTGCGCTCGCCGTGGCCCCAGACGATGTTCTCGCCCGCGGAAGCGCCCGCGTGCAGCCACTTCTCCGGCCACAGCCGCACATGCGGCGATACGCGGTTGTCCCCCGCGAGGCTGCAGCGCTCGCCCACCACCGCGCTCTCGTATACGCTGCACCGCTCGCCCACCGACGCGCCTTCGCCGATGACGCAGCCTGAAAGCTTGGTATGCTTTCCGGCGCGCGCGCCGGAAAGTAATATGCTGCGCTTGACGTTGGCGTACGCGCCCACGCGCGCGCCCGCTCCAATGCTCGTGTATTGGCCGATGCGCGCGCCTTCGCCCACATGCGCGCCCGCGCCGATGAAGCCGGGCGACTGCACGAGCGCTGAATTGCTGATATTGGCGCCTTCGCCCACGTAGATGCCGCCGATGTTTTTGCCCAATATCTTGGCGCTGACCATGCCCTTGAGCAGGTCTTCATGCGCTTTGATGTACGCTTCGATGTTGCCCACGTCGCACCAATACCCGTCCGCGATATACCCATAGATCGGCAGGTTCTTCTGCATCATGAGCGGAAACAGGTCTTTGGCGAAATCGAAGCGCTGCCCGGCGGGGATGAGGTCGAGCACGTGCGGCTCCAGTATGTAGATGCCCGTATTGATGGTATCGGAGAACACGTCCTCCCAGCCCGGCTTTTCCACGAAGCGCTCCACGCTGCCCTCGCTGCCCGAAATCACCACACCGTACTCCAGCGGGTTGCCCATCCTTTTGAGCACGATAGTGGCGGCCGCGCCGTTACGCTTGTGATACTCCGCCGCGGCGGATACGTCGATGTCGGTCAGCGCGTCGCCGCTGAACACCAAAAACATGCCGTCTACGAATGCGGCAGCGTTTTTCACGCTGCCCGCCGTCCCCAGCGGCGTATCCTCGATGAAGCACGCGATATGCGCGCCCGAGGGCGCGTGGTCCTGCACCCAATCGGTAATCACCGCGGGTTTGTAGCCCAATGTGAACGCCATGTCGGTGACGCCGAAACGCAAAAGATGCTCGATCGCATATTCGAGCATCGGTTTATCCAGCAGCGGTACCATGGGTTTGGGCAGCGCGCAGGTCAGCGGCCGAAGGCGCGTACCTTCGCCGCCCGCCATCACAATTGCTTTCATACAAATGCCTCCGTTGTGGGATATGGCATTAGTATGAGCAAACGCTTTGGGGGATATTCGCGGGCGAAGTTTTGAGCGATGTTGAGTGATGATTTGCGCTTTTAATAAGTTATATCCAACTACCTGATATTTTCATAAAAAAACGGAGCTGCTTTTCGCGCTCCGCATGAAGGAAAAGGAATTCTGATTTTGTTCAATGACGCGGCTTACTTGGCCATTGCGCGGTCGAGCGCGTCCTCATAATATTTTTTAGGCTTAAGGCCCACCGCACTGTCCACCACCTTGCCGTTCTTCATCACAAATACGCTGGGGATGCTCATCACGCCAAACTGCTGCGCAAGCTCCTGCTGTTCATCCACGTTAACCTTGCCGACCACGGCGGTATCGGAATACTGCTCGCTGATCTGATCGATCGACGGCGCGAGCATCCTGCACGGCGCGCACCACGAAGCCCAGAAATCGAGCAGCACCGGTTTATCTGTACCCAGCACTTCCGTTTTGAAATTTTCTCTGGTTATGTTTTTTGCCATTGCTTTGTACCGTCCTCTCTATATCCTATACTTATTGCTTTCCTCGATTATTGTTTCCTTGTTGTGCTCAGAATACAACGAAACGGCGCAAAGCTCTGTGACTATGTTACGCATCAGAAATAATTTCTTAAAAACACTGTTATACATTGGCAGCAACTATATGGTGATTGGATGATCTTATGTAAGTAGGAGCAGGATAAAATTGTTTTATAAAGTATTACCTTAATAAATATGCTGATTTATCTTAAGACCTTCTACGTATCCATTTGGGTATAGGTGACCATTATTAACAAAATTTATTTTTTTATTGAATATTTTTTTATGATAGGTTACCCTATATAGAACAGATTTTATCATAATAGAACAGATTTCAACATAATAGAACAGATTTCAACATAAAAGTATCATTTACTTGTTGAAAGAATACACAGAACAGTATCAAGAATCGAGTTCGGGCGGCCTATGAAACCGATAAAAACACTGAAAGATTATATCCCGATGGCAAAGTCAGGAACCGTTTCGGATATCGACGCCATCATGTCCGACATTAACACGGATATGAGCGTCGCCGCATCCAAAATTATCGACTATTCTCTTGGCTTTGTGGAATCGAAAACCGGTCTTGAAAGGATGGCTTATTACCTGTTTAACGGCACACAGATTCAGCGAAATTACTGCACGCTGTTTTTTAACCGCCGCGGCGATTGGCATCTCGTCAAAGCGGCGTTTGAACAAGGGCTGATCGACGCGATTCAGGCGTTTTCACGATGACCCGCACGCTCTGGTTTCTTTCTGTAAAAACTTTTTTGCAATCTCGCGCCCTGATACAAAATATGCGCCGTTTTTGACCTGCCGTGCGATTTTGGCAACACGCAATACCCGTATATCCAAACAAGCAGGTTTACAGGCTTTAACCGGAAGGCTGTTCAATCATTTCACCTCTGCATTCATCATCCCAAATATATATCGGTGAAAAGTCGGCTAAACTTAAAAAGCAGCCGACGGGCTGCTTTGAATTGCGAGTTTACGATATAGACCGCATCCTTGTTTTCAGCTTGCGCAACGCTTCGGCACGTATCTGGCAAACGCGCGACTCTGTAACGCCCACGATCTGCGCGATCTCCTTTTGCGTGAGCTCCTCATAGTAGTAGAGCGACACCACAAGCCTCTCCTTCTCGGGCAGGCGGTCGATCGCGTTGCCCAGCGTTTCGGCAAGCTCGTTGGTTTCGGCAATCTCCTCGGGCAAGCCGGTCTCGCTGGCAAGGTATTGTTCCCAAGATTCCCCTTCAGCTGCCATGTCCTCAAAATAGATCATGTTGAAAGTGCGGCTCTTTTCGAGCGCTTCATGCAGCGCCGTTTCGCTGATATTCATATGCGCGGCGATTTCGCGCTCGCTCGGCTCGCGCCCGAGTTTGCATTGAAGCTCACGCTGCGCGCGCTCCGCACACTTAAGCCTGCGGCGCAGGCTGTCGGAAGCCCAGTCCTGCGCGCGGATGCTGTCGAGTATCTCTCCGCGGATGCGCATCGCGGAATACGTTTCAAAACGGGCGTCGCGCGCCGCGTCATATTTCTCAATCGCATCCATGAGGCCGATGACGCCGCTGCTCATCATATCGTCAAAACAGCAATAGGCGCGGTACGCGCTCATCAAGTGCAATGCCGTTTTTTTTACGACCGGAAGATAGTGTATCACGAGTTCGTTCTTATCGGAAATGCCCCTGTATTTGAAATACCTGTTCCAGAGTTCCTGTATGCATGCATTTTGTCCCGCCATGGCGCCGCTCCCTGCCGGACATGCTGTATATCGGGCCCGCAAATAAAAAGCGCAGCCCGGTTCTTTAATTGCCGGCCTGCACTTTATATACCCGAATCGGCATGCGTGAAACAGCTTTATCCGTTATTTGAAACGAATTGCGGTGCCGTAAGCGGTAACCTCCGCCGCGCCCTGCATCACCGAGCTCGATGTGAACCTCACACAAATGATCGCGTCCGCACCGAGCTGCTCAGCCTGTTTCATCATGCGCTGCAGCGCGATCTCGCGGGACTCCTCCATCATCTGCGTATAGCCCTTGAGTTCGCCTCCCACGAGCGTCTTAAAGCCCGCCGCGAGGTCCTTGCCGATATGCTTGCTCTGTATCATCGAGCCGCGCACAAGGCCCAAAGGCTCAAAGCTCCGCCCGATATTTTCGATAGTCATCATGATCATTGTGCTTTTTCCTCCTGTCGCATTCGCGTCATTATATCATGCCCGCAGAAATAAGTATACGCTGTGCTGCGCTTTTCAGTATCAGCACATAACAGATGATAAATTGGGATCTGTTTGGTGTTCCAAATGCAGCCTCCTGTCGTATATTGTCGAATCGCGTATCCGCCGGAACAGACGAGTTATCCACAAAAACTGTGGATAACCGGTGTTTTTCTGTGGATAACTGTGTATAACTTTACGAAATGCGTACCGATTCGCCAACCGACAGCAAATAGATGACCTTCTCCGCAACGGGTATATGCGTAATGCGCTGCAGCGCCTTTTCATACAGCGCGAGCTGAAGCGCGTACTTTTGCGCGGCCCCGGCGGCGGTGCCTCTCACCGCGTCTGTCTTGTAATCCACGAGCACCCATGCGCCGTTTTCGATGAAACACAGATCGATCACGCCCTGCACGATCACCGCCTCATCCGACTGTGACAGCCCCGCCTCGCGCGCGCTCATGCGCATGCAGAACGGCTGCTCGAACAGGCAGCGGCTCCCGCGCCGCGCGCGCTCCGCCACATCGCTGCGCAGGAACGCGGCGATCTGCCCCGCGTCGATATGCCGCGAAAGCGCCGCGTCGATGACGCCCTTTTGCACAAGCTCGGATATGCGGCTCTCCACCTGCTCCTTCGTCCTGCGCTCCAAGCCGATATGCTGCAGCGCGCCGTGCATCAGCGTGCCGCGCTCCGCGGCGGATATCTCTCCCTCGCGCTCGGCGTAAACCGGGCGCAGCGGATGGGCTTCCTCCCCCATGCGCTTCAATGCCGAAACGCTGGCCTTGGACGGCACGCCGATATCCGCTTCAAACGGGTATGCTTCAAACAGCTCTGTCGGCGGCGCTGCCGCCGCCGCATCCAGCAGCGCTTCAAGCCGCTGTGCCGCATCCTCGCGCGCTGCGCCCTGCGCGGGTTCATCTGAGAATCGCACCGCGTCCTCAATGCGCGCGCCGCTCTCGCGGCACATCGCCGCGATGGCTGGCATGATGAGGTCAAAATACGTATTCGCTTCATGCTGCCAGCCCTCAAACAACGGCTGCAGCCAGTCCTCCCGTATCTCCCCGCCCGCGCCGACGATGACGAGCCGCTCGATCGCGCGCGTCATGCCCACGTATAAAAGCCGCACGGTTTCGGATATCTTCTCGCGCTTCATCGCGCGCGCCACCGCCTGACGGTGCCACGTATGGGTACGCACGCGGCTTTGCGCGTCCACCGCATCGAGCGCCAGGCCAAGGGAGCGCCCCACGAGCACGCTGCCCGCCGCGTCGCCCTTGTTGATCTTTTTGTGCATGCCGGAGAGTATCACCGCGCGGAACTCCAGCCCTTTGGATTTATGGATCGTCGTGACGCAGACCGCGTCCGCGCCCTGCTGCGGCTGCGCCTCCCTGCCCCCCGCGATATGCTCCGCGATTGAAATCACGTCGCACAGCCGTGCGGGTTTCGCGGCGGAGACGGCGTCGATGAAATCCGCGATCGCCGCGTCGCTGCCGCGCCCGCCCGGCGAAGTCAGCGCGTACTCGGCAAATTCGGCTTCCTGCCGCAGGCGCGAGAGAAAATCGGGCAGCGGCAGGCACAGCGACAACCTCCTGTAGCGCGCGATCTCATCGTTAAAATACCGCAGTTTTTCGCCGAGCGGCGAAGCTTCCTCAAACGCGCGCACCGTCGCGCAGAAGCTTAAGTCCGCGCCTTCCGCCTCCAGCTGATGCGCCGCGCGGATATACGCAAGCTCCGGCTCGGTAAACCCGAAATGCGGGTAGCGCATCACGCTGAGCAGCGCGATATCGCTGACCGGGCTGTCGATCACACGCA
>CAYNFL010000060.1:0-9001 GCA_964396465.1 uncultured Christensenellaceae bacterium | reverse complement strand
AGCACCGCGAGGAACACAGGCGCGGTGAACAGCGCAACCATGCCGCCCGAAAGCTTGGTCATCATCGCAAGGCCGATGGACAGCGCGATAATGAGTATGTTCTTCATGGACGGATTGTAGTACCAGCGGATCGTATACAGCACGGCAGCCATAAACAGCAGCAGCATCAGCGGGTCGTTGTTGACGCTGGCAGAATAGATAAAGAACGTCGGCTGAAACGCGAGCACCGCGAGCGCAAGCGCGGTTGCCCGCTGCGATAGCTTGGTTTCGCGGCAGATGCTGCGCACCGCCACGAGCAGCGCACAGGAGGCAAAACACGGCACGATCTTCGCGGCCTGAAACAGCGCGGTCATATCATCGGTATGTTGGAACCAGGAGAACACCTTGACGACGATCGCCTGCAAGATATGCGTGAGCGGCGGGTGGTAGAACTGGTACGCGTTCGTCGGCGGCAGCGTGCCGGTGGAAAAAAGCCCGTACATGTAGGCAAAATGCCCGGTACCGTCCACAGCGCCGATGTCGTGCCCCCTTAAGGCGAACGACGTGTAGAGCATATAACCGATGCGCATGACGACTCCCGCCGCGATGAGAGCGACGATCAGCGCTTCAGTTTTGGACATGCGCTTACCCAAAAAACAGTATGCCACGAATAAAACGGCGCACAGCACCAAGCCCGCAATCATCAGCGCGCGCGCAACATCCTCGCTGACGCCCAGTATCAGCGAGAACAAAGTGTAGCTGATAATGACCGCAGCCGCGATGATGAAATAGGGCCTCAGCCCCGTAATCGAAGCTTTCAGCCCGCGCTCAGGATTTTTGTTCATGGTATTCTTCTTCCGTGTTGACGTTCCACACCGCAGATTTATCGGCAGAGTCCGACTTAAACGCTTTCACCGCCTCAATCGCGGTCATCATCGAATGGTCCATGTTGTTGTAGCGGTGCTGGCCGTTGCGGCCGATGCAGTACAGGTTCGCAACGCCGTCAAGGTAATCCTTCACGGTGTCAAACTTCTCGTAAGCGCCGAAATACGCGGGATACGCCTTCTTCACGCGGATGTGCGTCGAATCCAGCACATCCTCCTTTTCGATGATATCAATTTTCGCAAGCTCGCCGACGGCGAATTGTATAAACTCCTCAGGCGGCGTGTTCCACATCTCATCGCCCTCGTTGCAGAAATACTCAAGGCCGATCCATACGGTATGCTCCAAATCGCCCACCATATACGGCGACCAGTTGTTGAATATCTGCAGCCGCCCGATCTTGACGTCGCGCTCCTGTATGTATATCCAGCAGTCGGGCACGATGCCCCCCACGGTTTTAATCTTCGTCTCGTTTTTGATCTTCAGCTTGCCGACGAGCAGCCCGACCGTGATGAAATCGCGGTAGGGCAAGGCGCCCGCCACCTCGCGGACTTCCTTCGGCGCGGCATTGCCCATCGCCGCGATGAGGTCTTTAACGGGCATGGTGGAGAAAAAGCCGTCCGCTTTGTATTCCTGCTCGCCGCCTTTCTCGCGCACGCGCACCGCGCCTGCCCTGCCGCCGTTCACATCGATACCGACAACCTGCGCGTTCATATGGATCTCCCCGCCCATTTCGGTGATCCTTTTCGCCATGAGCTCCCAGTACTGCCCCGGCCCTTTTTTGGGGTACATATACTGCTCGATCAGCGAGGTCTCCTGCTTCTTAATGTCCCTGCGGAAAGGCTTTAGCAGCACGGAAAGCACCGCCTTCATCAGCGAAAGCCCCTTGACGCGCTGCGAGCCCCAGTCGGGCGAAATCTCTGAGGGGTGCACGCCCCACACCTTTTGCGTATAGTCCTCAAAGAACATGCCGTAAAGCGGGCTGCCAAACCGATTGATGTAAAAGTCCTCAAGCGAATTCTCCTTACGCTTGAACATCGCGGAGAACACGTAGCCAAAACCGGCTTTCATCGTACGCATTAGCCCCATGTTCGCAAACGTTTTGAGTTTCAGCGATATCGGGTAATCGAAGAATTTACGCAGATAGAATATGCGCGATACGCGGCCTCGCACGAGCATCACGGCGTCTTCCTTCTCCGGGTCGGGCCCGCCCGGCTCCAGCGGCTTTTCCCTGTTTAAAAGTATGTCGTCCTTCGCGGGAGCGCCCTGAGGGGGCATGAGTTCGCGCCACAGCGCCGTCACCGTATCGCTTTTGGAAAAAAACCGGTGCCCGCCGATATCGATGCGGTTGTTCTTGTAAACGGCGGTGCGCGATATGCCGCCGATGAATTCGCTCTCCTCAAAAACGATCGGATGGATGTCCGTCTCCTTGAGCAGCGTATACGCCGCTGTAAGCCCCGCCGGCCCCGCACCGATGATGATCGCCGTTTTGTTACTCATGCTTTTTGTCGTCCTTGAATATCAGTATCTTGCGCGCGCCGTAGTTCCAAAGGAGCACGACGCCCGCGACGAATATTTTCACCACCATGTAGTACTGCTGGCCTGCCCATCTTGTGCCAAGCTCCATGCCGACCTCGGTCAGCAGCAATCCGATGATGCCGACGATGGCAAATATCGCAAAAGCGCCCGCGGTTTTGCCTTTGTTGCTCTCCTTCGCGCTTTTGAACACCCATATGAGCGATAATATGTAATTGAAAATCAACCCCAGTATAAAGCCCGCCGCGGTAGCTGAAAGCAGCCGCCAGCTTCCGAGCACCACGGAGCCCAGCGCCAGCTGCGCCCCCTCTAACCCGGCAAACACATAATTATAGGTAAGATACAATACACCCCAATCGACTAAAAACGACGCGCCGCCTACGACCAGATACCGCGCAAATTCCATAATGAGCGGCTTAATTTTTCCCTTATCAACTGCCAAGCGAATTCTCCTGTCGGAATGTATGGGCTGTACTTTCAGCCAGTGTGTATTATAGCAAACAAACCCGACAAATACCATGATAAAATACAAACAGGCGATACTAATCAACAGACGTGAATTTGAAGCTGAGAGTTCCACGGCATTTTGATTTATTTCCTTACAGCTTCTATGCGGATGAACCGTATTTTTAGAAACTGGTAAGTTGAAAGCGCGCGGTCGAGGCTATCGTACGAATGCGTGCATACCAGTATATTATCCAGCGCGGGCGCTTTCCCTGCGGAGACGACCACCTGCGTGTGCGAAAAACGCGAAGACGTGCGCGCAAACTGCGAGAGGTCGCCCGGCTGCACGTGTGCCATATCCACCTCGCGCCCGACAGGGCCTATGCCCGTTTTGCGCGTCAGAAAGTTGTAGAGGTATTCCACGCCCGTCCACGAGGGTGAGTGGCTGCTCGCGCCAAAGTAGTACCAGCCAAACGTAGGCTTATCGTTCATCACGCCGCCGCCCGCGAGTATGCACTGCGACGCGAAATTCGTGCAGTCGCCGCCGAGCTTCTCATAGTCGTAAAATTCAGGATTCCTTGAAAGCGCCCACTTCCGGGCGTAAGCCACCGCGGCATCGCGGCCGTATGGCGCAAGCGTCATAATAAAACCCCTCCGCTTGCAGTATACGCGCGGTACGGTATACCCGTGTTACCCCTCGCCATTTCTCGTTTTTGGTGTAATCCGTTAAAGAACGATACTAAAAAAACCGATAATGAAACTGGAACCTTTTATATTAGTAAGGAGCACCGATGAACGAGGTTACGCTGAATACGTTGCTGGCTATGCGAAAGACGGAAGCGGCAAAAAACACGCTTTCAAATTTCTCTTGCAGTTCCGCCTTTGCGTCACTGCTCTCCGAGCAGCTTGACGCGGACGGAGACAGCAGCGCTTCCGCCGCCGGTTCGCTGATAAGCGAGGCGAGCGAAGCGGATATTAAAAAGGAAATGATACTGAACCTGTGTCTTATGATGTGCTCGGGCAACGGCAATAATTCCGCGATGCAGGGTTTGTTTCCTGCGCTGACGGGAAACGCCGGTATCGGCGCAATCACAGGATCGCAAGGATTTTCGACATACTCTCTGTTGAACCTGTTGAACGCTTCAAATAAATCAACGGGAAGCGCACTAGGCCAAAAAATCGCCGATACCGCGCTCACGCGGCTGGGCGATCCTTATTCCAAAACGTACCGGGGGCAGGGGGATTACGTGGACTGCTCGTCCCTCGTGCAATGGGCGTATAAGCAAGCGGGCATTTCGCTGCCGGGCACGTCCGTCAAGCAGGCGAAATACTGCTACGACAACGGTATGACCATCTCCAAAGAAAAGCTGCAACCGGGCGATTTGATATTCTGGTCGAACACCGCAAGCAACGACGGGCGCTGGATGGACATCCACCACGTGGGCATCTATGCCGGGAACGGCAAGGTCATCGAAGCCAAGACGAGCACCAAAGGCGTCGTCATCGACGATATCTGGGGCGAGAACGGCAAGACGTGGAAGATCGCGATGTACGCGAGGCCATACGCCACCCAAGATTCTTCCGTGTCCATATCGTCATAATAATAAACATATCGCTTGACCAAAACCGCCTCATGCTCGTTCATCAGGCGGTTTGTTTATTTCAACCGTAAATCTCCGGCGGCGTGCCATCCCCTCTTGTCATGGGGCTTTTACGGCTCTAAACGATAGATAGCCGTATACGCTGTCCCGGCTTCGCGGGTATACGCCGCCGTCGTAAACGATAATATAAGCCTGATCGCCGCCGCTTTGCGTCTGTGTCCAGTAATAGATAATCCGCGAATGCGGATCCCAAAGCGGCGTTTCCTTATCAGGAGTGATTTTGTAGCGCGCGGCCTTTGCGGCGTCATCCCATACGCCGCCCGCGTTTTCTCCGTGCAGCATCATGGAACGCACCGCTTCCTCTGCGGTGGGCAGCCGCCAGATATCCTGCGGCTCGTCCATCAGCGCCGTGCCATCCTCCGAAAGATACCGGCAGCGCTCCATCGCCTCGCCGTACGATACGCCGCCTTCGGGCCATCCGGGCCCGCGCGGCGCCCAAACAAGGCTGACACCGTTGCTATCCACGGTTCGCACGCCAAAGTCCCCGTCGTCAATGCGCTGCGAGACCTGAACCAGCTTCCACGGCATCACCGCCAGCACGATCAAAAGCGGCAAAGCGACGATGAGCCGGTACGCCCATTTCTTTGGCTGCGGCCGTCCGAAAAAATACATCAGCCCGAGCAAAGCGATGGGCAGTACGATCATAAGCCCCACCACGGAGAACCCGGCATTCCGAAAAAACCAAAGCAGAAACAGCGCGGCCGCAATGTGCAGCACGATACCCGCGATGCGCCAGCGGATTGATACCACCGCGAGCGCGCAGAACACGATCGGTACGGATAAGTATTGAAAGAACAGCATCAGCAGGTTTTCCCATACGGACTTAGAATACCAGCCCTCGTGAAAGTTCTCGACGATGCCCCAGAACGTCCATACGCAGGTGAATATCACGGTGATGCCCACCGCGGCCCAGCCGAGGAACAGCCTTGCATGGCCTCCGTTTCTCGCTTCAAGCTTTTGATTCGCTTCTATTGCCGTATTATCTTCAGTATGCATCACATACCTCTTGGTTACAGGAGTACAGCCTGTCTCCCGCTTCGCCTTACGCTTCCGCCGCCGTGACGCCCGGCCCGGAGAGCGTGCTGCGCCCTCCCGTGCGCTTGATCACCTCGATCTGCGCGTCAATGCGTTCCTTCAGAGCCTCCACGTGCGAGATCACGCCCACGAGCTTGCCCTCGCGCGTGCTTAATGTGGAAAGCGTCTGCAGCGCGGCCTCGAGGTAGCTCTCGTCCAATGATGCAAATCCCTCGTCGATGAACAGCGAATCGATGCGCGCTTTGCCCGACGACATCTCCGAAAGCCCGAGTGCCAGCGCCAGCGACACGAGAAAGCTCTCGCCGCCCGAAAGGTTCGATACGGGCCGCTGCTCGCCCGCGCGGTACATATCGAGCACGGCGAGCTCCAGCGGCTTGCCGCCCTCCGTATCGCGCACGAGCACGTATTGATCGGTCATGCGCGAAAGGCTCACGTTGGCGTAGCGCAGCAGCGCGTCGAACGTAATGCCCTGCGCCATGCGCGAAAACTTGTCGCCTTCCCGGCTGCCGATGAGCAGGTTGAGCCGCCCCCACTTTTCCACGCGCCGCTTTTGCTCACGCTCCGCGTTTTTCAGCTCGTGCAGCGCTTTGCGGTTGCTGTCAATATCCTTCAGGCGCTGCGCGAGGAGCGCCTTTTGCTCCGTACCGGTGACAATCAGTTTTTCCAGCGCCTGCGCGGCAGCGGTAAGCGCGGCTTGCTCGGGCTTTTCCGCCAGCGCAGCCGATGCCGCTTTATACGCTTCGTACGGCCTGCTGTTATCCCCCGGCGGTATTAGCCCCTTTGCCTGCGTGAGCGCTGACGCATAGGCTTCCGCCAGCGCCGCCTGTTCCTTCTTCAGCGCTTCGCGCGTCCGAGAAATATCGCGCCCGTTTTGTTCCAGCGCGGCGGCGGCTTTGTCGCGCTGCGCACGGTGCTGCTCCTTTGCCTGCCGCGCGTCCTTTGCCGCCTTATCCGACGCGGCTTCTTCCGCGTCGGGGTTCCTGCCGCCAAACAGCTCCGCGCGCTGCCTGTTTAGACCGCTCAACCCCTCCTGCGCCTGCGCAAGCTCCGCGCGCAGCGCGTCCGCCTGCCGCTGCGCTTCGCCGATTTGCTCTTTGCGCAGCGCCACCGCCTGCGCGTCCTTTTCGATATCCGCAAGCCGCGCGGTAAGCTTTCCCGCCTCAGTAACAGCTTCAGTCTGCTCCTTAAGCAGCGCAGGATACGCGCTCACACGCTTCTCCGCTCCGGCGAGCGCCGCTTTGGCCAACTCCGCCGTGGCTTCGATGCGTTCCGCACCCACCGCTGCTTCGTATCGCTTCGCAGCCTGTCTCAGCTCCGCGAGGCGGTTTTCGATATCGGACTGCCGCTGCGCGCTGGCAGCAACCCCGCGCTCCACGTTCCGCAGCGCAGCGTCGGCTTCTTTCCGCCGCGCATCCGCCTGCTCAAACAATTCGGGTTCCGAAGCGTTTCCCGCGCATGGGTGGTGCGTCGCGCCGCACAGCGGGCAGGGCAGCCCTTCGGCCAGCTTGCGCCGTTCCTGGCCGAAGCGCTGGTCGAGCAACGCGTATTCGTACAGCTTTTCCGCCTCTTCCTTATTTGCTTTCGCTTTTTCATATTCCTGCGCCCGCGCGCCCTGTTTTCGTTTCTCCGCTTCCTGCTCGGCCTGCCCCTTTTCGATCGCTTCCCGCGTTTCCAGCAGCGCGATACCGGCGCGAAGCGCATCCATGCGGCCTCGCCAATACGGCTCATCCTTGCCGTCCAGCAACGCCATGATTTTATTTTTGATACCTTGCCTCTTCTTTTCCGTATCCTCTATCTCCGCCTGCACGCCCGCGCGCAGCAGCACGGATATGTCTTCCGCATCGTACATCGCCTTCAGCCGTTCATGCGAAGCGCCCGGCTCATAGCTTTGGAATATCGCCTGTATCCACTTCTTATGGCTCAATACCGCGGCGTCCTGCTCCTGCGCCGCCTTTTTGATGCGCACGCACTCCTTTTGCTGCGTTTCGAGCTTGATATCGAGCGCGCGTACGATTTTGAGCGTTTCGCGTAGCGCTTCGAGCGCCGCGCCCGCGCGCTGTTCCGCTCGCTGCGCTTCATCCAACCGCGTTTCGCTTTCTGTCAGCGCTTTTTGAAGCGCGGGTGTTTGCGCAATATCATCCGCCAGCGTTTTCTCAAAAACGTCAGCGCGGCTCAGCGCGTTCGTGCATTGTCGCAGCGCCTCGCGCAGCTTGGCCTGAGCGGGCAACACCGCTTCAAGCGCTTTCAGCTCCCGCGCGTACGCCGCCTCCTGCGCCGCGTCGGGCACGGCGATGAGGCCGGATTTCACGCGTATCTGTTCCAGCGCGGCTTCCTCGCCGCGTGTGCGTTCAAACACCGCGGCGGAGATGCGCCGGTAAAGCCCCATATCGGTGACCTGCTCCAAAATTTCGGCGCGCTCGTTCGCACTCGCCTTTAAAAATTCCGCGAAACGGAACTGCGCGAGCAGTATCGAGCGCGTAAACCGCCCGTAATCCAATCCCGTCGCTTCCACGATTTTGGCATCGGCCTCGCGAATGGATGCCGCGACAGTCTTAAAGCCGTCCCGCGTATACTCGATGATCTCGCGCTCCACGGGGCGGAAAGGCTCCTTGCCGCCGCTGCGCTTGTGCGTAAATATCGCTTTGTACCTTGTGCCGCGCGATACGAAAACCGCCTCCGCCTTGCAATAATCCGTACCCTTGGTCATGATTTCATCCCGCGTCGCGCTGATATCCTTAATGCGCGGCGTCTGCCCGTAAAGCGCGAGGCAGATCGCGTCGAGTACCGTGGTCTTGCCCGCGCCCGACGGCCCCGTGATCGCGAAAAGCCCGCCCGAATACGCACGGCTGGTGAAGTCCACCTCGAACCTGCCCGCGAGAGAATTGATGTTCTCAATCGAAACCTTCTCTATTCGCATGCGGCCTCCTCCTCCAGCGAGGAAACGATCTCGTTGAAGCACTCCGCCATCTCGCGCCGCTGCTCCTCGCTGTAGCCGCCCTCGTTCAGGCAGCGCAGAAACACGTCCTGCACGGTGAGCGTCTCAAGCGACTCGGCAACCCCGGACGCGCCCAGCGCGCTTCTCATCACAGCGGTATCGCGCACGCTTAGCACCTGCGCGCGCTCGTCCTTCACCGCGCCGTATACGTCCGCGGTCAGGTGCGCGCATATCGTATCACCCGTGTGCGTCACTTCGATCCAAACATCCTCGTCCTTAAGCTCCTCCAGCCGCGCCATGATCTCTTCGCGGTTGCCCGAAACCGCCTCGAGCCGCTGAAATACGGGCACTTGAATCTCTTCAATGCTCAGCACTTCGCCGAGCGTCACTTCCAGCACCACCTTCTGCGCCGCCGCCTCCGAAAAGCTCATGGGCAGCGGAGAGCCGCAGTAACGGATATGCTCCTTGCCCGCGACGCGCTGCGCGCCGTGGATATGCCCGAGCGCCACGTAGGAAAACAGCTCCGGAA
>CAYNFL010000059.1:8791-9043 GCA_964396465.1 uncultured Christensenellaceae bacterium | reverse complement strand
GGGATACATTATATCGGGCAGCGTATCGAGCCTGGAGGAGATAATAGAAACGGTGGAGCAGGCGACGGGGAACAATATCAAACGGCGCAGGGTGCCATATGCGCTGGTGAAGCTGGCGGCAGCGCTTGCGCCGATATACTATGCGTTTTCGCGCAAAAAGCCGATACTCTCCAAGTGTTCGATCGAGGTGCTGATGTCCAACTCGAATATTTCCTGCGAAAAGGCGCAGACAAAGCTTGGCTACAAGCCGCG
>CAYNFL010000059.1:5376-8764 GCA_964396465.1 uncultured Christensenellaceae bacterium | reverse complement strand
AGAACGATACGGGATATGGTGCGCTGGCACCGCGCGCTGAAAAGCAGGGCGTAGTCGGGGAAAAAGTATGGCGTTAAACCACGGTGACGCCCTGTTCGCGGCCGGCTGCTACGATATCTTCGGGCAGGTTATCGTCTGAAATGAGCACATCGATATCGGAAAGGAAGCCGAAGGTATAAGGCAGGTTCTTACCGACCTTGGAAGAGTCCATGAGCATGATGACCTTGGAGGCCATCTTTAATAACTCGCGTTTAAGCTCACATTCCGAGTGCGTGCCGCTCGTAAAGCCGTGCCGCAGCGAGAAGCCGCTGGAAGCCATGAAAGCCACATCGATATTAACGCCTTCCAAAAAACGTCCTGCGTCCGCGCCCGAAAGGGACAGCGTATTGCGGTTTAACTGGCCTCCGATCAGCATCACGTTGGGGCGGTTCTTTTTAATGAGTTCGAGCGCGATATTGGGCCCGCTCGTGAGTATGGAGATATAATCGTCGGGTATTTCTCTGGCAAAGCGCATCAGCGTGGTGCCCGAATCGAGATAAAGCGAACGCCCGCTTTCAATGAGCGCAGCAGCTTTTTTTGCGATCGCGGTTTTGGCTTCTATATTTTCCGTCGCGCGGCGTGAATATAAATCTTCCGCAGCGATGGATAGCCGGGAAAGCGCAACCGCGCCGCCGCGTGTGCGCTTGACGAGGCCGTTGTCCTCCAGAAATTTAAGATCGCGCCGCAGCGTCATGCCGGAGCAGTTCGGAAAAAGCGATTCGAGTTCGGACAGCGAAACCTCGCCTTTGGAATCCAGCAGCTTTTTGATTTCTTCGCGCCTTTGCGTGTTCACGCTTTCACCCCGCGTCATTGATATTTCCAATGATACCACGGTTCCTTGTCATTCACAACGCTAATTTGCCCGAAACAGACAGGAAGTGTGCTTTTTGCACATGAAATTAACAAAAATGTTGTTAATACTTTAGCAGGCTCGAAAACAAAGTATCAACGGCAGGTTCAACAAAGGTGAAACCGGTTTAAGGCAGAACAGAAATGCGGCCTTGGGTAACGTGCTTTTGTTGCACAAAATTGATATAATAGGCGGTATGAACGAACACGAGAAGTACATGCGCGAAGCGCTGCGGCTGGCAAAGCGCGCGGCCCGGCGGGACGAGGTTCCGGTAGGCGCACTGGTGGTGAATAACGGGAAGATCATCGCGAAGGGGTATAACCTTCGCGAGACGAAGCACAGCCCGCTCGCGCACGCGGAGATCATCGCGATCCATAAAGCAGCAAGGCGCCTTGGCGGCTGGCGGCTTTCCGGCTGCACGCTATACGTGACGCTGGAGCCCTGCCCGATGTGCGCGGGGGCAATCGTCAACGCGAGGGTGGATGAAGTGGTATTCGGAGCGTACGATCCCAAGGCGGGGGCGCTGGGTTCGGTTTACAACCTTGCGGAAGGAAAGCTCAACCATACGCCGCGCGTCACGGACGGCGTGCTGGAAGCGGAATGCGGCGCGTTATTGCGCCGGTATTTTGCGGATAAGCGCAAGTAAACGGTATCGCGCGTTTCAGTCTGTTTTTTCAGGTTTATATTAATGCTGTATAGTACGGTTCCCGGAGGCGGCATTTGAACATTGAGCTTAAAAACGCGCGTTCCCGGCAAAGCAGTTTCCCGTGGCTGAATCAAAATATCAGCGGCGCACAGGTTTCGCCCTTCTCTTCCGATGCGTTTGCGTGGGAGGCGGATATTGGCGCGCAAACGGTAAGCGTATCCGGCTTTTCGGAAGGGACGATGCAGGTTTACTCTTTTGCAGCATACCTTGAACACGTTCATCCCGACGATGCCGCAAAGATCAGAAGTTTCATCGCGGCGGACGGTATTGCGGAAAATGAAAATGTCGATTTAAGTTTACGCGTGCGCGTGAGCGGAGCTTACCGTAATTTTCGTTTGCGCGGCCGCATGTTTTTATCCGACGGTACGCGAGTTGTTGTCGGGGTGGCATTTGACTCGGACTGCGCGAAGGCTTACGTTGAAAGGCTGGATTATCTGGAAACCCATGATGAACTGACCGGGCTTTATAACGCCCATATGCTGGACATGTTTTACGAGACGACGCTGCAAAAGGGGATGCTGCCGCAATCGCTGGTCGTGGCGAGTATCGACGGGCTGAAAGATATCAATGAAACGCTTGGGGTGAAGGCGGGTAACACGCTGATCAAAAGCGTATCGGACGTGATCCGGGAATGCTTTTTTGACGCGGACATGATCGCACGGTCGGGCGGCGGAGACTTTTGCGCTGCTTTTTTCGGCAAAGAAAAAAGCGAAATCGAACACTGTATCGGCGAAGCCAACATGCAGCTTCATAAAATTTATTTAAACCTTGTTAAGGCGAACGTTACCTTCGGGTTCGCTGTATGTACGGAGAAGACGGATTTCTCCGCGATATACAGCCACGCGCTTTCGCACATGAGAAAGAACGGCAATATTAAAAAGGTGCTTTCTAACACTTGCGTGATCGATCCGATCAACGAAATCATCGCACAGCTCACGGGCTGGGGAAAGCGCGTAACGCGCCTTTGCAGCCTCGCTACGCAGGTGGGCGCGGCGCTGAACTGCGGTGAGGAGGAGATGAACGAGATTCGCATACTCTCGCGGATTGTGGATATAGGATTGATCGGCATTGACAGGCGTTTGCTGCAAAACCGCATGCAACTGACCGGCAAGGACAAGCAGGAGTATATGCGCCATGTCGAGATCGGGCGGGATATGATACTCGGCGTCAGCGAGCTTAGTTTCATGGAGCCGCTGTATATGCAGGTATATCAGCGGTATGAAGAAGGAGAGGGCGCGGCACTGCCCGGTTGCATCATGACGGTCGCGGCGGCGTTCGACGACATCACATTCGAGCGCGGCGCGGAGCAGATGGAGGGCATCAGGGACTGGCTGCGCAGGCAGAAAACTAAGTATTGCCCGGCGGTTGTGGAAGCGATGATGGGAATCACGCGCGGGCGGTAACCAAAAAGCGGTTGAAACCGGATGGCGGTGGATATCGTATATGAACACGGACGACCCGAGCAATAGCTACGGGTTGTTTTTATGTGGTTCTGCGGGATAACCGGATTGCTTGATGGGGCTGGGTGGACTTGATTGCTTTAGTGCCCTGGGGTACGCTGTGCTCGCGATGACGGCGGGCTATTTTCTCTGGATTGCTTCGTTGCTTGCGCTCCTCGCAATGACGGTGGGCTATCTTCTCTGGATTGCTTCGTCCTCGCAACGACGATGGGCTATCTTCTCTGGATTTGCTTCGCCGCTTGCGCTCCTCGCGATGACGGCGGGCTATCTTCTCTGGATTGCTTCGCCGCTTGCGCTCCTCGCGATGACGGCGGGCTATCTTCTCTGGATTGC
>CAYNFL010000059.1:4538-5276 GCA_964396465.1 uncultured Christensenellaceae bacterium | reverse complement strand
TTCGTCGCTTGCGCTCCTCGCGATGACGGCGGGCTATCTTCTCTGGATTGCTTCGTTGCTTGCGCTCCTCGCAATGACGGCAGGCTATCTTCTCTGGATTGCTTCGTCGCTTGCGCTCCTCGCGATGACGGCGGGTTTGGCTGCGGCTGCGGGCCGAAGTGCTAGCGCATACATCAGCATGAACATTGATTTGCCTCTTCAGACAGAATGCCCGAAACGGCATTCTCAGGCCGCTGACAAACTTCGTTTGCCAGCGGTTTTTATGTGCATCACCCAACTTTATTATTGCCTTTCTCAGGGCATTGGTCTGCCACGGGCAGGCCAATCCATCAAAAGGCATGTTTCCATGTGGAGTCCACTATAATATAAAACTAGGTATGAGACTTTATCTGCAAGCAGAGAATGCTCGAAACGGCATTCTTTTTTTATTAGCGCTGAGCGGAGGAGGCACAAGAATTTAAAGACACGAACCGTGGCCGGATTCTGATTAAGCACGCTTTATTAATGTATGCAAAAAAGTGAGCGATTTCGAGCGGAGATATGGTTGAATATCGCGGTAAAAAGAAACAGGCGTGCAGCGGGGTTCGGCTGCGTACCTGTACGCTTGCAGGCGCGAGCGGAATATGAAGGAGGGGCATGATTGGAGATTATCGGACTGGGAGCGGCGGCGGGGCTGGCCATCGCCGCGGCTTGTATGGCATTTTACAGGAAGGGTGTGAAGGACGGCAGGGTATCGCT
>CAYNFL010000059.1:0-4528 GCA_964396465.1 uncultured Christensenellaceae bacterium | reverse complement strand
GGGAGGCGGACAGCAATACCCTTTAAGGCAGGGGGGCTTTTTGGCAGATGGCGATGAGGATGCGGCGGCGATGATGAAGCGGTATGAGACAATACTCTCATACGATCCGTACAACTCGCCGCAGAAAACCCCGCTTTTCGGGGGAGGCTCCGAAGGTGAGCGCGTATGAGTACGACGGACATTTGGCAGCAATACGAACAGGGCGTGGACTATAAGGCGCGCATCGGGCTTTACCGCACGGTGGATTTGAACGAACGGTTTTTTGCGGGCGACCAATGGGTGGGCGTGCCGCACGAGGGGCTGCCCACCCCCGTCGTCAACTTCATCAAATACGCGTCGGCCTGGAAGATCGCGGCGGTGACCGAGCGGAGGCTGGGGATGCAGTTCTTCGCGGACGGCCTCTCCGACGGCGGCGACATCGGCATATACGCGAAACAAGTTTCAGCCTACTGCGACATGCTCTGGGAGCGGCTCAAGATGGATTATGTCACGAAGGAGGGCTTGAAGCAGGCGGCCATCACGGGGGATTACGTGCAGTACTTCTATTGGGATCCGGAACTGTGTACGGGGCAGGCGGTGACGGGCGATATCGCGACGCAGCTTATCGATAATGTGGATTACTATCCCGGCAATCCCAACACGCCGGACGTGCAGAGCCAGCCGTATATCATACTTGCGTTCCGCGAGATGGTGGATAAGGTCAGGGAAGAGGCCAAACGCAACGGCTGCGGCAATACGGACGATATCGTACCGGACGAGGAGACGGAGTATACCGCGGGCGACCGCGGCAAGGTGGAGCTCGACGGGAGCGGCAAGTGCAACGTACTGCTTAAAATGTATAAGCAGGACGGGAGCGTATGGTGTGAAAAGGCGGTTCGAAACGCCGTAGTACAGCCCGCGAAGGATACGCGACTGAAAAGGTATCCCGTGGCGCTGATGAACTGGGAAACGCGCAAGAACTGCTGCCACGGCGTAGCGGAGGTGACGGGACTGATCCCCAATCAGGTGTACGTCAACAAGGTGATGGCGCTCTCACAGCTTTCGCAGATGCAGATGAGCTTTCCCAAGGTGGTATACGACCGCACGCGCATCCGCGAGTGGACAAACAAGGTGGCAGGCGCGATCCCTGTCAACGGCGATATAGGCGGCGCAGCGCAGTACTTGAGCCCGCCGGGCGTCGCGTACGACGCGTGGCGCGGGCTGGACGTGACGCTGGATAAGACGATGCGTATGATGGGCGCAAACGACGTGACGCTGGGCAGCATCAAGAACCCAGACAACACCTCAGCGTTCATCGCCGCCAGAGACGCGGCGATGGTACCGTTAAAGTCGCATCAGGAGCGGTTCTACGCATTCGTCGAGGACATCGGCCTCATCTGGCTGGATTTCATCCGTAACTTCTATAAGGGCGGAAGGATGATACCGCTGGTGAAGAACGGGCAGCGCATATTCGTACCGCTGCCCGACGACGCGCTGGACGAGTACGCGATGCGCATGAAGGTGGAGGTCGGGCCTTCCACGATGTGGAGCGAGATTCAGGTGCTGCAAACGCTGGACAACCTGCTCAAAAGCGGCAAGATCACGCTGAAGCAGTATCTGGAGCGCCTGCCCGACGGGCATATCCCGCTGAAGCAGGAGCTGTTGGACGAAACCGCGGATAACGCCGCGCAAACAAGCGGGCAAAAGGGTACAGGAAGCCAAATACCCGCGGTATTCTCGAAAGAACCGGACGCCCCAAATACGCCCCTACAGGGCACGGGCGGAAATGCGGCAATATTGATGAACACGGGGGCGGCCGCAGGAAAGGCGGGCAACCAGGCCAGCGCCCGCGTGAATGCAAACGCTGGAATCCCCCGGCCGGCTTTGCCGACATCCCCCTTTAAGGCAAGGGGGCTTTCAGGTGTAAAGGAAGGTGTAGCGAGAGGAACGAATGCAGGCAGCGGACAGATGGCACAGATTTTGAAGCTCGTGCAGGCGGGCGTGCAGAGCGGTGACGTGAAGCAGGAGGCGGCGCAGGCGATTGGCAAGCTGGCGCAGAGCGGTGCGGGCGTAGCGGAGATTGTGGAAGCCATAAAGAATGCGGCGGCGCAGGGGTTGGTGTCGCAGAAGTTTATGGCAGAATTGGCGTTGGCGATGCAGGCGAACACGTGCGCGGACCCGGCAGGCGGGGACGAAACCCCGTCCCTACAGGGTGCGCGCGGAAACGCGGCAATGCAGGCGAACACGGGCGCGGATCCGGCAGGCGGGGATGGAACTCCGCCCCTACAGGGTGCGCGCGGAAACGCGGCGATGCAGATGAATAACAGAAAGGGAAGGAAGAAAAAGAATATGGATTCGATGGGACAGAATACGCCTTCGGGAGCGGCGATGCCGCAGACTGGAGTTGCGGTGAAGCCGGAGGATAACAGGGCAGTGATGGAAGAACTGACGACGCTGCTGAAGGAGGGCGTGGTTTCGGGCGACGCCGACGCGGACGTGCCGGAAACGATTGGGAATATCATCAGCGCCGGAGCGGGTATCGCGGAGGTGCTTGCGGCGCTGAAGCAGGCGATGCAGGAGACGCGGATATCGCCGCTGCTGCTGGCCAAGGCGGAGAAGCTGCTGAATGCGGCGGGCGGTATGACGGGCGCTGAAGAAAAGACCGACAGGAATCAGATACTGCGCAACAACAAAAACATGCTGACGAGATAGAGATTTGTGCAGGCAAAGCGGCGGGGTGGCAAAAAGCCGGATGCCCCGCCGTTTTTATTACGGAGATGGATATACGGAAAGGGACGGGGTGGGGGCAGCACCCCTCTGCGATATGCAACGGTATAAACGGGCTATATGGAAGCGGGCAAGTGAATGCGATGGCTGTCAGAAACTTTTATAGAACGAGCGTTGTGAAAGTACATTTTTTTATGTGGTGCATATATTAATAATATACAAAAGGGAAAAGAGGTATGGCGATTGGATGCAGAATACGGAGAGATTTCGGTAAAATTGCCGAAATACTGGGACGGCTGAAGGACGGGCAAAGTGACAGATCAAGAATTGAAGAGCTGGAACGCAGGATGTGCGGCTTTAACACCGCGCTGATCAGCGTTGAAGGAAGGCTGGAAAACTTGAAGACGGAGGTGGCCGGAGAGCTGAAACTGTCGCGCGAGAAGCTGATCAATTTAAGCGAAAAGCTTGAAAACATCGACCGCAATACGTCCCGTAAGGAAAACGTAAAGCGGGCGTGGCTGATCGCGTTGGTGGCGGCGATACCCGGTGTGCTTTCCATTTTGCTTCGTATCGTCGAGATGTTTTCCTGAAGATGAAACAGGGTACGGGGGCATGCATCCGTACCCTGACGATTATAATTATCTTTATTAATCTGAGCGCGGGTGAGCGCCTTTTTTATTTACAACAAAACAAGCAGAAAGGAGAGAGAAATGATGGATGAAATGGCCCAACCACAGGCTGTTCAGACGGCAAACCAGCCGGGATCCCCGGGAAGCGGAGCTTATTGGGGAGATAAGGAGAATAGCGCTGCGGCAAGCGGCAGCGCTGCACAGGCAAAAACGCCTGATGCGATACATTCGGCGCGGGGAGAAGCGGCAGCGCCGTTTTTAACCGTGCGGTACAACAAGCAGGATAAACCGCTGTCCCGGGAAGAAGCGGCAGTATATGCGCAGAAGGGCATGAATTACGACAAGCTTTCGGAAAAACTCAAAGCGGCGGACGAGCAGCTCAAAACCATGAGCGGTATCAAAGCACTGGCCGCGGAGTATATGCAGAGAAGCGGCGTGACCGAGGCGGAAGCGCTGAGTACGCTCCAATCAAAACTGAGCGGAAGCGACATGCAGCGAATTGTGAACGCGCAGCTCGACGCGTTTATGGCAGCGCATCCGGATACCGATCCGGCAAAGCTGCCCGAGGCAGTGCTAAGGGAGTGGAAGCGTGGCGTGCCTTTGAGCGAAGCGTATTACGCCTATCAGTCAAAAGCGCTGGATATGAAGCTGCGCGAAATGGAGCGCATCGCGAAAGCGAAAGCGGCAAACGAGGGCAACGCGGCAGCCAGCATGGGCGGAGCGGGAAGTGTGGGCGCGGCGCACGCGCAGCCCCTCACTGACGAGACGATTCAAGCCATGTCGCCCGCAGAGCTGGAGAAGAACCATGTGCGCATCTGGGCATATCTCACGGGGCAAAAATCGTAAAGCAGGTCTCTTTGCTTGGTGAACCGGGTGCCAATATGGTACAGAGTGAGGCTTTTCGTTACACCTCTCGCTCGCCTTAAAGCGGCAGCTTCCCCTCCAAGGGAAGCTTTGAGCAGGGTGGACTGAGGCAGAAACATTAATAAACCTGAAAAGAGACTGAACAGAAACATGTCTTTTGAACAAGCTGCCTTGGAGAAAGGCAACGAGAAGCGGGGATATGAACAAAAACCCGCCCCGCACGCGTGTGGGGCGGAGCGAAGCAAAAAGGAGGAAAAATGGCATACGAAAGTTTCAGGCCGGATGGGAAGCTGCTGGCGTCGGGGAGTTTGGATAAGACCCTCAAGCTG
>CAYNFL010000058.1:0-9224 GCA_964396465.1 uncultured Christensenellaceae bacterium | reverse complement strand
CCGGCTCCGCGATCGTAATATCGCCCTGCATCGCAAAGCTCGCCGTGACGCCGCCCGTCGTGGGGTGCGTCAATACGTTGACGTGCAGCAGCTTTTGCGCGGCGTGGCGCGCAAGCGCGATCGTCGTGCGCGACATTTGCAGCAGCGAATGGATGCCCTCCTGCATGCGCGCGCCGCCCGAGGCGCAGAATATGATGAGCGGCAGCCGGTTATTCGTCGCGAATTCCGCGATGATCACAATCTTTTCGCCCACGACCGTACCCATGCTGCCCATCATAAAATACGAGTCCATGACGGCTATCGCGGTACGATGCCCCTTGATCGTCGCTTTGCCGATCACAACGCCTTCCTGCGAACTCGATTTGCTCTTCTCACTCGCGATCTTGGTCTTGTAACCCGGAAACGACAGCGGGTCGCTGCTCTCCGCCTCGCGCTCAATTTCGATGAAGCTGCCCGAGTCCGTGATGGACTCGATGCGTTTGTAAGCGGGCTGACGAAACAGCGCGCCGCAGTACGGGCAGGTCGAGTCGTTCGCGTGGAATATGTCGGCCAGCAGATCCTTGCCGCATTTGATGCAGCGCAGCTTCTCCGCGGTGGCTGCGTGCACAGCGCTGTCCGTTTCAATTCTCTCACTGAACAGATTCATGGCATCTCTCCAAATACTGATGGATAAATTCCTGCTCAATCCACTTGGTATGCACCCCGCCCGACAGATATGCCGGGTGCGCCAGTATCGCCTGTGTAAACGCGGCGTTGTGCGCGATACCCTCTATCATAAGCTCGCCCAGCGCCGCGCGGCTTAGCCGCACCGCTTCGTCGCGGTCGTCGCCCGCGCAGATGATCTTCATGATCATCGAGTCGTAGTAGGGCGGTATCGTATCGCCCGGGCCGTAGCCCGTATCCACGCGCACGCCGTTGCCTCCCGGCAGCCGCATGGATTTGATCGCGCCGGGCGAAGGCCGGAAATTCTCGAGCACGTTCTCCGCGTTGATGCGGCACTCGATCGCGTGGCCGCGCGCTACGATATCCTCCTGTCTGAGAGAAATGTGGTGTGACAGCGCGACCTGTATCTGCGCTTTGATGAGATCGACGCCGTATATGCTTTCCGTTACGGGATGCTCCACCTGGATGCGCGTGTTCATCTCCATGAAATAGTATTTGCCGTCCTTGTAGAGGAATTCCACCGTACCCGCGTTCTTGTACCCGCTGCGCCGCGCGATCTCCACCGCGGTTTTTTCCATCGCGCTGCGTACTTTTGGCTCGATAAAAGGCGCGGGCGCCTCCTCCAAAAGCTTTTGGTTCTTGCGCTGCAAACTGCATTCGCGCGTGCCGAGGTGAAGCACGCTGCCATGCTCGTCGGCGAGTATCTGCACCTCGATATGGCGCGCCTGCGGAATGTAACTTTCAATGTACATGCTTTTGTCGCCGAAAGCAAGCTCCGCCTCGCGGCTCACGAGCGGGAATTCCTTTTCAAGCTCCTGAACGGTGCCTACGATACGGATGCCCTTGCCTCCGCCGCCCTTGGCCGCCTTGATCATTACCGGAAATCCGATGCTTTTGCATACCGCGAGCGCCGCCTTGACGCTCTCCACGCGGCCCTGGCTGCCCGGCACCACCGAAAAACCGTTTTCCTGCATCCATTCGCGCGCTTTCTGTTTATCCTCGAGCAGCATCATCGCGTCCGCGTCCGGCCCGATGAAACGGATACCTTCCTCGTCGCAAACGCGCCTGAAATCCGCGTTCTCCGAAAGAAAGCCAACGCCCGGATGGATGAGATCAGCATGATACGCCTTCGCCGCCGCGACGATGCTTTCAATGTTGAGGTAGCTTTTTCCCGCAGGGCGCGGGCCGATGCATACGCTTTCGTCCGCAAGCCGCACGTGCATACTGCCCTCGTCGTTTTCGGAGAATACCGATACCGTTCTTAAGCCGAGCTTTTTACATGTGCGGATGATACGGACGGCGATCTCCCCGCGGTTCGCAATGAGTACCGTGATCATACCTATGCTTCCTTCGCAAACTTAAACAGCGCGTCGCTGATCGTTACGGGCTGCTCGTTTTCCGCAAATATACGCTCAATCACGCCCGACTTTGGCGCGCATACCTCGTTCATCATCTTCATGGCCTCAATGATGCAAACCGGGTCGCCCTTGTGGACGCGCTGGCCTTCGCGCACATACGGCTCCGCGCCGGGTTCGCGGGCGGCGTAAAACACGCCGGAGATCGGGGCAAACAGTATATCCTCCGCTTCCTGAACCGGCGAAGCGGATTCTTTGGACGCTTCCACAACAGCAGCCGCAGCGGGCGCTTTGCCTTGGTTGCGCTCAAGGCAGAGCCGCACGTCCTGTATTTGGATTTCGATCTTATCAAACGAAGATGCTTCCGCTTTATCGATCAGGCTGAAAATTTTTTCTACGTCCATACAGTCCTCCGCAGTTTAAGCGTTGCTTATGTCTATTACCGTAAAACTCAATATCATACATCGCATTAGGTTAGCACTGCTAACAATTCATTTTTCAGCATATTAACATCTTTGATGCGATGATGTCAATGAAACGTATGTTAACAATTGTAACAGGATGTATAAACTCGCGCGTGTCATAAATTTGAATCATGCCATTCATCAATAAAACCGGCGTTCTTTATTAAGAAATGTTTTCTAAAACGCATTTGAATATTAATCCTCTTTTAATATTGTTCGAAGCAGTATTATATCAACGTTTTTCAGGCTCCAAACGGCCGAAAAAGTCAAGCAGCGCCTGAAGCGACTTTAACAGATCCGGGTACTCCGCGATGTTGAAATCGCGCACAAGGCGTTCCACCATCATATCGTGAAACTGCCGGTGCTTGCGGCAGCAGAGCTCACCCGCTTCGGTCAGCTTGAGCAGGCTCTTGCGCTTGTCCCCGTCGGACGCCGCTTTTAAAAGGTAGTTCTTTTCCGTGAGCCTTTTTACGGAAACGCTCACGGTCGCCTTAGTAACGCCCATCACTTCCGCGATGCGCGTGAGCGTGGGGTCGGCTTCATCCTGAACCGCCTCGAGTATGTGCATCTCCGTGCGGCTCACCGCGCTGCCGGAGGCCTCTGAAACGCTCCTCTCCTGCAGGCGAAGTATCTTGTAAAACAGGTCTTTGAGCACCTGATTTAATAGATCGCGGATTTGCTGCTCGTCCATGATATCCTCCCCTGGCGACAATAATAACGGGCAAGTGTATAAAATGGCTTGCCCGTTTTTTATTGTATCATACAAGCGGGCAGCCTACAATGAGCAGATACAATGCCTCAGCGCTTAATATTTGGTCTTTTTCCCGGCGCGCGCAATTCTTCCGCCGCTTCCGCAGCCATGCGCTGTTGCATGCCCGCGATTCCTTCTGTGCGGATTCGCCCGCGCCGCAGCGCGCGCAGCGCGGCGTACGAAAGCGCATACACCGCAACCAGTATCAATCCCGCGATGAGGCCGGGCAGCTGCCCTTTGATGAACGGCATGCTCACGATGGCGATCACCAGCAGCGCCAGCACGATGGCCGATGTATACGGAAAACCCCACAGCTGGCACTTGCCGTCGGGAGGGCAGCCGTGCCTGCGGCGAAAGCGGATATGCGTCGCCATGATGACGGCGTAGGTTAACAGCAGCGCGAAGCCTCCCGAACTGATAAGGAATACATACACGCTGGGCAGCAGCAGCCCGATGAAAAGCGCGGCCAGCATCGCCGCACCCGAGGCAAGGATACCCCGCCGCGGCACATCCGCGGCGTCCTTGAGCCAATGCGGCGCCATGCCCTCGTCGGCGAGCGAGCGCATCATGCGCCCGAGGCCGAACATCGCGGCAAGCATCGTGGAAAGTATCGCCGAAATCAGCACAACATTCATCGCGGTGCTCGCCCAGCCGATTCCGCCCGCCGAGAGCGCCGCGACATACGGGCTCGCGTCCGCGCTGAGGCTGCCCGTGGGCACAAGCGGCAGCAGCACCGCGACGGATACGACATAGAGCCCGACGATGCACAGCACCGTGCGCCGTATCGCCTTGGGGATCACCACGTTTTTGGGCTGCCGCGCTTCGGAAGCGGCAAGCCCGATCACCTCAAAGCCCGCGTAGGTGAACATCACGATGAGCAGGCTGCCTGCAAGACCCGCCGCGCCGCCCGAAAAGAACGGCTCCGACTTAAGCGCGCCGAGACCCGCCGCCGTGTGCCCCGTAAACAGCCCCGTAATCAGCAGCACCGCCGTTACGATGAACGCCACGATCGCGAACAGCTTGACCGCGGCAAGGCCGCTCTCCAGCTTGCCGAGCTTATCCGCGCCGAGCAGGTTGACCAGCGTGACGGCAACGATGATGACGCTGCCCGCAAGCGGCAGCGACAGCCCCGGCATCCACTGCTGAAGCAGTATCGATACCGCGGTGGCTTCGCTGCTCATCGCGAGCGCCATGCCCGTCCAGTATACCCAGCCCACGACGAATCCCGTGCCCGGCCCGAACGCCTTTGCCGCAAACGCGCGGAACGATCCGACCTCCGGGCTGGCTACCGTCATCTCGGAAAGCGCGAACAGTATGAAGTACACCATCGCGCCGCCGACGATGAAACCAATCAATATGGACGGCCCAGCCGCGTTGATCGCGACCGCGCTGCCTAAAAAGTACGAGCCGCCGATCACAGTGCCCAGCGCCATCATCACGAGCTGCCATACCGACAGCCCCCTTTTCTTATTCAAAGCATATACCCGCCTGCTATTTTCATAGCATTATTTTCTCTTTTTCGCTGTGGAAATAACCCTGCTCCGTAAAAATCACACGGGGTTGTTCAGTCTGTAGATATACTTTGAATACAGACTCCCTCAGATGAGGGAGCTCCCGGCGAAGCCGGGCGAGGGAGGGATAAACTCAGTCATATTTGATTGATTTTTTCTTCGGTGTGCAGGCGGGCGGCCAATCGTCGAAACAGCGCGCCCTTTTGTTCTCCCGTCACTTCATACAAAGCGATCCCTTGCCCGTCATCCCTGTCTGCCCAAACGCATCGTCGTTGAATATATACAGCAGCAGCTGGCATTCATCACCGGCGGCAGCCAGATCAATCAGATAATATGAAACGCCGGCAATCACGTTAACGGTGGCGATCACGCATTCACTAACTTTTTTTGGTATCCCCTATTTCAGATGAATTCTCCTGCAAAATAAAAGGCCGCGCAAGCAGCCTTTGATGAACCTATGTAGCATGAAATGCTAGAACACGCCAACCGAATACAGCTCTCCCTCTTTGGATTTGCTCAGCGATATGTTCTTTTTCCTCGATATCAGGTACTTATCGGCGGTCTCTTCCTGCACGCGGTATTTTACCTTGCCGATATACCTTACCCGCTCGTTCGGAAATGACATGTCATTCATAAACTCGATATATTTCTTCTCTTTCATAAATCCCCCACATAATAATACCATTTGAATAGACATATTACACGATAATAACCGAACTGTAAAGCCTTTCCGTACAATCTCTATTTATTACCTTATTCTTTCCGGCATTCGTTGTTTACCGCTCGCCGCCCGTACTCCCAGCCCTATTGCGGCGTATACTTCAGCTTCATCTCCCGCGCAGCCTTGGCTTCGTCAAGGCGCGATACGGGCGTGCCGTGCGGCGCTTCGCGCAGCAGCTCCGGCGTATTTTCCGCCTCCTTCGCAATCTGCTTCATCGCGGATATGAATTCGTCCAGCGTCTCGCGGCTCTCCGTCTCGGTCGGTTCGATCATAAGCGTCTCGGGTACGATAAGCGGAAAATAGATTGTGGGCGGATGCATACCAAAGTCGATCAGCCGCTTGGCGATATCGAGCGCGGAGATACCCCATTCCTTCTGCTTCTGCGCGGAGAACACCACCTCGTGCATACACGGACGATCATACGGCAGCGCATAGCTGCCTTTGAGCTTCTCGCGGATATAGTTGGCGTTTAATACCGCCGCCTCGGAAACTGCCTTGAGGCCGCCTCGCCCCATGGAGCGGATGTAGGCGTAAGCCTTTACGATCACGCCGAAGTTGCCGAAAAACGCATGCACGCGCCCGACGGACAGCGGCCTGTCCTCGTCAAGAATATACGCTCCGCCCGCTTTTTCAATCACGGGCTTTGGCAGGAACGGCGCGAGAAATGCCTTCACACCCACCGGGCCGGAGCCCGGCCCGCCGCCGCCGTGCGGCGTGGCAAACGTCTTGTGCAGGTTTAAATGCACCACGTCGAAGCCCATATCGCCCGGGCGTGATACGCCCAATATCGCGTTGGCGTTCGCGCCGTCGTAGTAAAGCAACCCGCCCGCCGCGTGCACGATCTCCGATATCCGTAATATGTCCTCTTCGAACAGCCCCAGCGTGTTGGGGTTCGTGAGCATCAGCCCCGCGATCTCATCGCTCATGAGCTCCTGAAGCGCCGCGATATCCACGAGGCCGCGCATATCGGATTTGACTTCAACCATGTCGAAGCCCGCCGCCGCCGCCGAGGCCGGGTTGGTGCCGTGCGCGCTGTCCGGCACGACGATCTTTGTGCGCTTGATATCGCCGCGGTGCTCGTGGTACGCCTTGATGATCATGAGACCGGTGAGCTCGCCGTGCGCGCCCGCCGCGGGCTGCAGCGACACGCGCGCCATGCCCGTAATCTCGGAGAGCATCGCATCCATCTCATACAGCAGCTGCAAACAGCCCTGCGAAGCTTCCGCGGGCAATAGCGGGTGCGCCTGATTAAAGCCGGGAAGCGCCGCCATGTCCTCGTCAATTTTGGGATTGTACTTCATCGTGCATGAGCCGAGCGGGTAAAACCCCGCGTCTACGCCGTAGTTCTTCATTGAAAGCCGCGTAAAATGCCGGATCAGATCCACCTCGCTGACCTCGGGCAGCGGCGGCGCTTGCCCGCGCAGGCGCTCAGGGATCGCTTCGTCAACCGTTACCGGCACATCGCATTGCGGCAGCGAGTACGCCGTCCGGCCATCGATGCTGAGTTCGAAAATCAAAGGTTGCGGTTTCATATTCATACCCCCGCCTCCTCTGCGAGTAAGTCGATCTCTCGCTTCGTACGCTTCTCCGTCACCGCGACGAGCCACGCGTTTTTGAGTTCTTCATAGTCCTTACCGAGGCCGTACCCGCCGATGATACCGCGCTTAGCCAGCCGCGCGTTCAGCGCCGCGACATCGCCCGTATAGCGCAGCGCGAATTCGCGGAAGAACGGCGCGCCTGACAGCGGCTCAAATTTACCCGTATTCAGCAACTGCTCATATGCGTAGCGCGATTTGGCCACGCACTGTATCGCAGCCTCTCTCAAGCCCTGCCGCCCCATCGCGGTCAGGTAAACCGTCGCGGCGAGCGCACAGAGCGCCTGGTTGGAACAGATGTTGGAGGTCGCCTTCTCGCGGCGGATGTGCTGCTCGCGCGCCTGTATCGTAAGCACGAAACCGCGCTTCCCCTCCCTGTCCACCGTCTCGCCCACGATGCGGCCGGGCATCTTGCGCAGCCACTTCTCCTTCGCCGCGAAAAAGCCGAGGTACGGCCCGCCGAAGCTGACCGGAATGCCGAGCGGCTGCCCCTCGCCCACCGCGATATCCGCGCCGAGGGTGCCGGGCGACGCCAGCAGCCCCAGCGATATCGGGTCGCACGATACGATCAGCGCCGCATTGTGCTGATGCGCGGTTTCGGCGATTTGCGCGATCTCCTCGATCACGCCAAAGAAGTTGGGCGACTGCACGACCACAGCGGCGGTATCGTCTGAAATCGTGCGTTCCAGCGCGGCGGTGTCCGCCTGCCCGCCGCGGTACGTAAACTCCGTAATTTTAACGCCTTTGCAATGGGCATAGGTTTGCAGCACCGCGCGGCTGTTTGGCGATACGCTGCGGCAGACGAGCACCTCGCTGCGCCGCGCGGCGCGGCACGCCATCATCGCGGCCTCGGCCAATGCCGACGCGCCGTCATACATCGAGGCGTTGGCGACGTCCATGCCGGTCAGCATGCAGACCATCGACTGGAATTCAAATATCGCCTGCAGCGTGCCTTGGCTGATCTCGGGCTGGTAGGGCGTGTAGGCCGTGTAAAACTCCTGCCGGGAAAGCACATGGCGCACGACGGTGGGGATAAAGTGGTCGTACGCGCCCGCGCCGAGGAAGCAGGCCGTGTCCTCACAGCTTACATTCTGCGCGGCAAGCCGCTTCATATGCGCGGCAAGCTCCATCTCGCTCATCGCCTCGGGCAAATCAAGGCCGCGCTTTAGGCGCACGCCCTCCGGCACGCACGCGAACAGGCCGTCCGCGCTCATACCGATATCGCGCAGCATATCCTGCCGCTGCGAAACCGTATTGGGGATGTACCTCATTCGATGCCCTCGCAGAACTTGCGGTAAGCCGAAGCGTCCATCAGTTCATCGAGCTCGGTTTTATCCGCCATGTCAATCTCGGCGATCCAGCTTTCGTATGGCGCTTCATTGATCTTTTCGGGGTGGTCGGCCAGTTCCTCGTTGACGCGCGACACCGCACCGGAAACCGCGGTAAACACGTCGGATGCGGCTTTAATCGACTCCACCACGCAGAGTATATCGCCCGCCTCAAGCTCCGTATCCGCCTCGGGCAGATCGACGAACACGATCTCCCCCAGGTGCTGCTGCGCGTGGTCGGTGATGCCGATACGCGCACGGCCGCCCTTTACTTTGATCCACTCATGCTCCTCCGTGTAATAAAGCCCTTCGATAATCTCCATCGCTTCCCTCGCGGCGTGCTGCCGCGTCCCCTTTCGTTCGTAATCGGTTTATTCTTCCGTTTTCTTATACCTCTTCGTATAGAACGGTATCGCTACGGTTTGCGCCTTTACCGGCTTGTCGCGGATGATGATTTCCAATTCCGTGCCGTCCGCCGCAAATTCGCTTTGTACGAGCGCGAGGCCGATGCTCTTTTTAAGCGTGGGCGAAAAGCCGCCCGTCGTCACAAAGCCGATTTTTACGCCGTGCTTATGAACCGCGTAATGGCTGCGCGGCACGCCGCGCTCCGCCATTTCAAAGCCAACGAGCTTACGCTTGATTCCCTGCGCTGCCTGTTTTTCGAGCGCGTCCCTGCCGATGAAATCGTCCTTATCCAGCTTCACAAAGCGGGCCAGCCCCGCTTCCAGCGGCGAGATGTCCTCCGACAGCTCCTGCCCGTAAAGCGGCAGCGCCGCCTCGAAACGCAGCGTATCGCGCGCGCCGAGGCCGCACGGCAGCAGCCCCTCGCTCCGCCC
>CAYNFL010000057.1:0-9249 GCA_964396465.1 uncultured Christensenellaceae bacterium | reverse complement strand
GCGTGTTATAGGTGCATTTGATGGTCGAATCCGGTGTCATCGTAAGCGTCCCAGCCGCCTCATCGTAATTCGTGTTCAGCTTGACGGTATACAGCACGCCGTTTTCGCCCGGCTCCACCAAGGTATCGGTCGCCGCATCGATCAGCGGGCTGGCATTGTACGCCTGCCACTTGCCGTAGGCGATGGGGTCCGAGTCCCGTGCGCCGAACTTCAGAAGCGTTGAGTAATCAATAAGGCTGAAAGCGCGGAAGTACATGTTTTTGCATTCCGTCGCGCTGCCCGAGGGGTTGAGACCCTGACCCACATAGAGGATGGGGTATCCGCGCGGATCGAGGGATGGCGTGCCGAGGATGGGGGCGCCGACCCGAATCGGATCGCGCGTTCGGGTGCCTGTCGAAAGCTCCATGAAGTAGATGCTGCCGTCGGCGGAGGCGATGATGACCTCGGTGAAACCCTGCTTGTTGCGGAACGGATCATAGAGCGTCGTCATATTCTCGCGCGTATCGTCCGGCCACGTCACGATGAGCGGCTGCCCGGTGCACGCGCTGCCGCTCCAGGAACGCACGGTGCCCATAGAGCTCGTCGTCTTGTCGATGGGAAGCACCGTGAGCTTTTCCTCGGAAATCTCGGCGGTGCCAAAGCTGGAGGCGCCATCGCGGTAGTTGGTGCCGCGATAGGTGGTAATCCCCTCAAGCGTATCGTAGTCCTCGCCCGCGCCGAAAGAAACCGATTCTTCACGCGCGTATGCGCTGGTTTCGGTGTCATCCACATAGACATGCGTTTCAAAGCCAAACTGATCGGGGTTGGTCTCGCCCTCAATCGCGTGCGGAGTAAGATCGGCAGCAAGCGTCGGCTCGGGCGTGGAAACCGGCGTAATCTCAGCCGAAGCCGTCTCCGCGGCGGGTGTGCCGGATACGATAGCGGTTTGATCGGCTGGCGGATTGCCGATTGCGCCAAGCGCCCACACCAATAAGAAAATGAGCGCGCCCAGCAGCAGCACTCCGCCGCCGATGATGATCACAAGCTTTATAATATTGCGCCGGTTTTTCCTGCGCCGCAGCGAATAGTACTTTCTGACTTTCATTTTAACCCCTTACCCCAAATATCATGCGATTTAAGCCATGATGTTATGACATGAAAAAGCCTCCGGATGCCCGGAGGCGATCATTCACGCTTATTTGATCGTAATGAAGAATATATGGTCGTCGCGCGAACCCACCACGATCGTGTTGCCGTATACGGCGGGCGTGGCCTCAAAGTTGTTGGTAATCTTCTCGTCTTCGCCCGTGTTGACATTGAGCTTATTCACCTCGGTATAGCCGTTTTCCACGTTGCCTTCCACGCGGATCAGCGCCACCGTGCCGCCGATCTCGCACTGCACGATGTAGCCGATCGTCTTGCCTTCGGCATTCGTGGAGGTGCTGTATACCGGCACGGGCGACGAGCACGACCAGCCCGCGACGCCCATGTCGTACGTCCACACGACGGTGCCTGATTCCTTGTCAATCGCGACGAGCGCGCTCGTGTTGGATTCGCCTTTGATCATCTTCGTGACGTTGTAGATCACGAGGCCTTCCATCGTCGTACCCTCTTGGCCGAGTATCGGCGAAGCGAGTATGCCGCCATCCACGTTCTTATCGCTCGAATCCACCGTGAACTCGACCTTCCAGAGGATATCGCCCGTGAGACCGTCGATCTTGTACGCCCAGCATTTTCCCTGCCCCGGCTCGACGTTAACCACATCGTCGTCGTATTCGCACGCCGTGTAGAGGTTGATCTTCTGCTCCTCCGGCACTTCCTCGAGCACCATCGATACGTCGCTGTCGTTGCCTAGGTCGTTCGCGTAGACAAGCGACATCGTGTTGATGTCGAGGCATTGCAGCATCCCCGCGTTGTCGGTGAATATGAGGTAGTTGCGCCACGCGACGGCGGAATCCTCGATACCCCAGCGGCCGCCCAACTCGGTTTCCCTTGTTTTATTGGCTGTGCTGGTATAGCGGTACTTCACTTTCGCGGGGTCGTAATCCATCTTCACTTCGCCCGTCTCGGCATTGTAGCTGGAGTTGAGCTTACACGTATAAATAACGCCGTTCTCGCCCGGCCAAATCAGCGTATCGGTTTCCGCGTCGATGAGCGGGCTCGAGTCGTACGCCTGCCAATAGCGGTGCGCGAACGGGTCAGCGCTGGACGCGCCGCACTGCATGATCTTTTTGCCGTCGATGAGGCTGAATGCCCTGAAATACATGTCGGCGCATTTGTTTGCGTTGCCGTCGCTTTGCAGCCCCTGCCCGACATAGAGTATGGGCCATCCGCGCGGGTCAAGGCTTGCGGTGCCCTTTGTGGGCGCGCCGATCACGATATAATCGCGCGTCTTTTCGCCCGTCTCCAAATCCATAAAGTAGATGCGCCCGTCGAGCGAGCAGACGATGACCTCGGTAAAGTCCTCCTTGGCCTTGAACGCATCATAAAGCGTCGTCATTTTGGCGCGAAGCTCCGCAGGCCACTTGACGATGAGCGGCTGGCCTGTCCACCCGGAGCCGCCCCACTTGCCGATACGGCTCGTTTCCTTGGTCAGCGTCAGCGAAAGCGTTTCTTCGGATATCGTTGCGGTTCCCCAGCTTGGCATATCGCGGTAGTTGTTGCCGCGGAACGTGGTAATGCCCTCCAGCGCGGTATATTCGTTTCCCGCACCGAAAGAAATCTCCGCGTCACGCTGGTAGCTTTCCACGTCTTGCCCGTTGTTCATGATGTCCGTTTCAAAACTGAAAGTCGCCGGGTCGGTTTTACCCGTGATCGCAGCCGGTTTTAGATCCGCCGCGAGGGACGGCTCCGGCGTCGGTGTCGGCGCTTCCGTGGCCGTTGGGCTCTCCGAAGGTATCGACGAAGCATCGGGAGCGGACTGCGAAACGTTCACGCTGGGCGATTCTCCCGTTCCCGGGCGTTCGTTAACCGCCTTGATGATTAAATATATTCCCACGGCGAGCGCCACCGCCAGCGCGGCGATGATGATGAAAAACCGCGCTTTTGCAGTCCGCCTGACTTTGCGGCGTCTCGCGTAGTACCTTTTTCTCATTACAGAACCTTTCCAAACGAATATTCCACCACATTGCGACTCATTATACTATAAAAAACGCGTAGATGACAACGCTAATGTTTTTATTGAGCCGGATACACCGCCTCTTCCGTCGTATACGGCTCAAATTCGGCGAGGTAGGAAGCGATGTCGGCGTATTCGTAATAGTGCTTCGGGTAGATTTGCATCACCCGGTCATCGGGCGAGAAAATATCATAAACGCCCATGGTATCCATGCAGTACGCAATTCCGGAAACGTCCATCTGCGTGATAATCTCCGCGATCGCGTCAAGGCGCTCCTGCGAAGCGGCGTTGAACGCGCGCGTCATGCTGCACACGACGGGCGGTATATCGCCGCCGTTTCCCTCAAGGGTTTGCAGCGCGTACTCAAACGCCATCGCGCCCGACTGCGCGGCCGCCTCCACGGTCTGCGCAAACTGCCCGCGCCATACGCCGGTCAGGCCGTCCTTGGTTCCTCCGGCCGACCAGATCAAGCCGGTCAATTCATCGCGGCTGTAATTTAGCGCGGCCTGCAGTGTATCTACCGCTGCGGCGTCATCCGGTACGACGATGCCATCCAGCGCGCCCTTGCCGTAAGCTTTCATGGTGTTGACCGCGGCGTGGTATGCGGTGTCGTCTGTTGTGGTGATGCTGCAAACCACCTGAATATCCGGGTAAGCGGTGAGCGCGCGGCGCAGCCCGGCGGAACGCAGTATGTTTTGTTCTTCGCTCACGCTCCCTGTAATCTCGCCGATGTTGCCCTTCGCCGTACCATACTTTTCCGTCAGCGTGTCGGCGATGGAAAACCCCGTTAAAATACCGATCAGATAGTCGTCGCGCTCGATGCTGCAGATATAATCCCCCTGCCCGGGTGTACCCGCACGACAGTCCATCGTGATATAGGGGACGCTGTTTTGATCGCAGAGCGAACCGAGTGCGCCAAGGTCTCCCTCGCCGGAGAGTATGAGTAAATCCACGCCCGCACCGATCATGCCCTGCGCGGCGCTGAGCTGTTCCGCTTCGCTGCCCGCGAGCACTTGCGTCACTTCTACCCCGAACGAATCCGTATACAGCGCGCTTATGCGCTGCAGCTCGCTTAAGGCCGCTGTGCCAACCCAGTGCAGCCCCGCGATGACGCCGATGTGGTATGCGCCCTGCGGCTGCGCGCCGACGGTTTGAAGGCCGGGCGCAAAGTAGGCGGGAATACCGGCGGGCGTAACGGGCTCCGGCACGGGTGTCGGCGAAGGCGATGGTACGGGCGTGGCAGCTGCGGCGGGCGTTCCTTCCGGCATATTTCCGGCGGCGCAAGCCGAAAGCGATATCAGCAGTATGAGAGCAATCAAAAAGGCGATGCTGCGTTTCATGGGATTCTCTCCTCAAGTAATATGGATAATGGTACCACAAATCGCGCCACGCCGCAACGAATAAACGCCTGTCGGCAAGGGAAACCATAAAAAGTTAAATTGAGGGCGACAAATTTGGATCAGGGCTTTGGATATGCTATGGCCGCTGTGCTATAATACCATCTGATAAAACATACAGGCTTCCGGCTCGGAACGCACAATTGCATGCATTGAGTCTGGAAGCGAAACGGGGGATGGCATGAAAGCGGAGATCATATGCGTCGGCACGGAGCTGCTGCTCGGCGATATCGTCAACACCAACGCGGCATATCTGGCAAAGGAGCTCGCGATGCTCGGCATTGACATCTACCACCAGTCCGTGGTGGGGGATAACGCGCAAAGGCTGAAGGAAAGCCTCTCGCTTTCGCTGTCGCGCAGCGACATGGTAATCACGACGGGCGGCCTCGGGCCGACGTTCGACGATCTGACCAAACAGGCGGTGGCGGACTATTTCGGGCTGGAGATGGAGATGCATGCGCCTTCGGCGGATAAGATCATCGCGCTTTTCGCCGCGAGAAAGCAGACCATGACGAAAAACAACATGTTGCAGGCGCGCGTGCCCAAAGGGGCGCGGGTGTTTTTCAACGACGAAGGCTTTGCGCCCGGTATCGCGGTGGAGCAGGGCGGCAAGATCGTGATCATGCTGCCGGGGCCGCCGGGCGAGATGGAGCCGATGTTTAAAAGCCGCGTCGCGCCGTACCTGATGGAGAAAATCCATTCGACAATACTGTCGCATACACTGTTCATATTCGGCATGGGCGAATCGCAGGTGGAGGACAAACTGCACGATATGATGGCGGGTTATGCGAACCCCACTGTCGCGCCGTACGCCAAGAAGGGCGAGGTGCAGGTGCGCGTAAGCGCCAAAGCGCAGGACGCGCAGCAGGCGGAGGCGATGATTAGCCCCGTTGTGGAAAAGATCAAAGAGATACTCGGCGACGCGGTTTACGGCATCGATGTTGGCAGCCTGCAAAACGCAATCGTGGAAGCGTTGAAGGAAAGAAAGCTGACCGTGGCCACCGCCGAAAGCTGTACGGGCGGCGGCGTGTCGCAGGCGATCACTGACGTGCCGGGTTCTTCGGCAGTGTTTGGCTGCGGCATATGCGCGTACGCCAACGAGACGAAGACAAAGCTGCTCGGCGTAAAAAAAGAGACGCTTGAAACGTTCGGCGCGGTTTCGGAGCAAACCGCGCGCGAGATGGCGGCGGGGGTGCGCGCGGTATCAGGCGCGGATATCGGCGTTTCCGTGACGGGCATCGCAGGGCCGGAGGGCGGCAGCGCGGATAAGCCGGTGGGGCTCGTCTATATCGCCGTAGACAGCGAGGCTTGGCGCGGGGTGAAGGAACTGAGGCTATCGCGCGGACATAAAAACGAGCGCGGTTCCATACGCGCCTTTGCGGCGATGCACGCGCTCAACATGGTACGGATTGCCGCGCTGAAAAGCGCGGTTAAAGCGCCGGGATAAGCTTAAAGGGGCTGCCTTGTGGCAGCCCCGATTGATTTATAATATTATTGTTTGGTTCCGCATTTGCCGCAGAACATCGCGCCAGCGGGCAGCTCCGTTCCGCAGTTTACGCATTTGACAGAGCCTGCGGCGGGTTCCGCCGAAGCGGGCGGCGGTGCAGCCGGGGGCGCGTATTGAGGTGCAACCGGGGGTGCGTACTGGGGCGCAGCTGGGGGCGCGTACTGAGGCGGGCCGGGATTGGGCGCGGCGCACTGCGGGCAGAAGGAAGCGCTTAGCGGTATGATGCCGCCGCATTTCGGGCAGGGGATACCGGCCGGCTTTGCCGAGGCTGCGCGCATATCGCGGAACTTTTCAGACTTTAAGAATACAACCACCGCGATTGCGCCGAAAGCAAGGAAGTAGAATAAAGGATCAAACAGGAAAATCGGCAGGCCGAATGTAAACGCACCGGCAAGCCAAAGTATCCACGCGACCAAGCTAAGAAACGCAATGGAAGCGCTCGCTATCGCAAGCGTCATCATATCATCTTTGATAATTGTCAGCAGAAGGCCCGCAAGCATCAATACGGTACCGATGCAGATTAAAAAGCTGGCAACAAACGATCCGACCAAGAACAGAAGACCGCCTACGGCGAACACGACGATATAAATCGATAACAGAAACTTCAAGGCCGGGACGCTCTCAAAGTATTCATTCGCCGCTGCAAGGAATTTTTTATACGGGGACATGGGAAACCCTCCTTTGAATAAGAAATGCGAACGTATCTGTACGAATAATATATTACATCACTTGATGGGTTATTCGCAAGGCATGAAATAAAAAATTGGCATTTTTATCGAATTATTTTTATATTCTGTATTGATTTATGAATTACAGCGGCGGATATGCTTGACTTTTTTCGGGTAAATGATACACTTTTTATGAATTTTGCAGCCGGGGCGGCATCCGCATCAGATAGATAAATTGTACATACAGATATATGTTAAATCATCATGCGTTGATACGAGAGGAGGCGCAGGGTATGGATATGCAGGAATATGAACAGCCGTATACGGACATTGTTGGGCGCCTCGTGGACATCCGGGAGCAATTAAAGCGCGTCAACGAGACGCTCGGCTACGCGGCGCGCGTTAAAGCCATCCGGCAGGAGATACTGCAATGCGGCTGGGACGGCATATTGGCTAAATACCATCCCGATGTCAACGTGGGAGACCCGGCGGCGTATCCATTATTCGAGCTGTACCGGTTTGTATACAACAGCATGGCGAATGAATAAGCGACTGAGCGCTATGAAGCACCAAATCTTTTTTTTACCAACATGCAGGGGCGGATATCATCCGCCCGTTAATTTCTAAAGCTCTTTTTTTACTGTACAGTCGCGCGCTACATCGACCGAAAGCCCTTGCCCACCGTCTCGCTCGAATTGACGATGGTCAAAAAGGCGTCGTGGTCGATCGAGCGGATATAGTTGCGCAGCGCCACCGTCTGCCGCCGTCCCAGCACGGTGGTGATCACTTCCTTGTCTTCGCCCGTATATGCGCCGCACGCTTTGGATATCGTTGCGCCGCGGTGAAGCTTTTGTGTGATGAACGCTTCGATGGCTTTGCTCTCCTTTGAGACGATCGTCACGAGCTTGCGCACGTTGATACTTTCGATCACGTTGTCGAGCAGCAGCGATTTGACGATCAATCCGAGTACGCAGTAAAGCCCGGTTGCAACGCCGAACACAAGGCCCGCGACGATCGTAATGATGAAGTCGCTGAGCAGCAGCGCCTTGCCGATCTCCAGGCTGGTATGTTTGGAGAGTATCATCGCCACGATGTCCGTGCCGCCCGTGGAAGCGCCCGTGTTGAACACGATGCCGCTGCCAAGAGCGGGCAGTATCACCGCAAAGCAAAGCTCCAGCAGCTTGTCATCTGTGAGCGGCTGCGATACCGGCACGATCGCTTCGAGCAGCCAGATCAGTGCCGCGAGCATCAGCGATGAGTATACCGTGCCCGCGGCAAAGCCCTTGCCCAAGAATATAAAGCCGACGACGATTAAAGCCGCGTTGATGATGAGCATCAGCTGCCCCACGTTGAAGCCGGGAAACAACGCGGAGAGTATGATCGACACGCCTGTGGTGCCGCCGATCGCGAAGTGGTTGGGCGCTTTAAAGAAGTGCACCCCCAGCGCCACGATCAAAAGCCCCAGGTTCATCAGCGCAAAGCTTCTTTTATCGCTGAGAATATGTTTCATTGGCTGCCCTCCGGCTTTTTCGTCACCGTTATTTTCGCGTAAGACGTCGCCGATTATCCCCGCGCGCAAAACATTTCCGCTTTCAGCAGCGTTTCATGATGATTCTGTATTGATAATTCTTTTCGATGGTGCAGCGGACATTTGTTACATGAAACCTCAAAGATTGACTTTAATATAAATATTATTATAATAATACCAGTATATTTTTTCTTGTTTTCAATACTAAGGAGTTTGATCATGAAGTATTTCAGTTTCTACCTGACTTTAATCTTTCTACTACTCATTATCAGCGGCTGTTCAACAACGGGCGACAATAAATCAAGTGAGATGGCAACGCCCTTTCCCCAAGAGACCTTAGCGATTGAGAGCACAAAAAACAATGACATTCAAAACTGTTTTGTTTTGATCGTCGATGAAAATAAGGAAGTACCGGTAATGGAGCACATTGTTTTTGACGAAAAGAACAATGCTGTCGCCGGTATCCCGTCCGGGGTGGGCGGTAATATCCAACTCGTAATCAAAGGCACGGCATACGATGTGTGCTGGGGTTACGATGATTTATGGCTAGAGAAGGAGGGGCGTGCGTATTCGCTTTGGGAAAATGACTTGCAAGGTATTGCGGAAGCGGCCGCCGATCTTTCCATAGAGGAGATATACCGATACTTGATAACCGCGGATGAAAAATCCGCTGCAGTGGATGACTCATGTACAGACGCGATCTTTAATATGTTAGCTATCGCTCACGATACCATGCATGTGGTTACGGATGTCACCGGCTCCTGCGTCCGCTTTACCAATAAGCTGGGTGCGAATTTTGACTATTATCCGGAAAGTCACGCAATTTTTTCGCAGCACGCGAATGCCTATTTGGATATAATCGAATATTATGAGGACTTGGATGGTATTATCGCTGTTCTTCAATGAGCGAGCGGTTTCTCTGTACTGTAAATAATAACGGTTATTCCGATTATCCCCGCGCGTGAAACATTTCCGCTTTCAGCAGCGGATACGCCAACCGCGCCGACCACGTTTTCCTGCTCCGCGATACGGGAAAGCTTTCGCTTCTGTAG
>CAYNFL010000056.1:2490-9336 GCA_964396465.1 uncultured Christensenellaceae bacterium | reverse complement strand
GGATTATGCGCAGGGCCGTGAGGCTGGAGGGAAAGTGGTGGCGAAGCGCCGTCGGCCCCATGCTGGGGCAAACAAAAAACGGAGATGTGGTTGCGCTTATCCCCACCGGGCTGAACGGATATAAATTTTACGATTATGAAAGCGGCAGGGATATCAGGCTGTCCGGGAAAACAAGTAAATTGATACAGGCGGAAGCATACTGCTTTTACAGGCCGCTGCCGCTAAAAAAGCTTGGCCTGAAAGACCTTGTCCGGTATATCGTTTCGACGCTTTCCCGCGCCGATATATTGCTTGTCGCCCTGGCAAGCCTCGGGGTAAGCTTGCTTGGGCTGTTCTCGCCATATGCGACCCGCCTGCTTTTTGATCAGGTGGCCCCGTCCGGAGAACCGGGGCTGCTTCTGCCAATGGCGGTATTGCTGCTCGGGGTTTCGATATCCTCCATCATGATCGGCATTGTCAAGTCCCTGCTGATGACGCGGGTACAGACAAAGATGAACATTCCCGTACAGGCGGCGGCCATGAGCCGGCTTTTGTCGCTTCCCGCGGCCTTTTTCAAGGAGTATAACGCCGGCGAGTTAAGCTCCCGCTTAAGCGCCGTCAGCCAGCTTTGCCAGATGCTTTCCAGCGCCGTGCTTTCCACTGGATTAACCGCATTGTTCTCCTTCGTCTATATATTCCAGATGGCGGGGTTTGCCCCGGCGCTTGTCGGCCCTGCCCTGCTTATCGTCTTTGTGCAGCTTGCGGTAACCATCGTGACCGGGTTGCTGCAGATCAGGCTGAACCGCCGCAGCATGAAGCTGGGGGCTAAACTCAGCGGCCTTACCTTCGCCAGCTTTTCCGGCGTTCAGAAGATCAAACTGGCGGGTGCGGAACGCCGCATATTCGCGAAATGGGCGGAAACTTATAAGCAGGGAGCGGAGCTTTCCTACAATCCGCCGCCGTTCATCAAGTTCCAGTCCATCATTGCCGGCCTGATTTCGCTTGCGGGCACGATTATCATCTATTACAGCGCCGCTGTGTCCGCCGTATCGTTAGCCGATTACATGGCCTTCAATGCCGCCTACGGTATCATCAGCGGCGCGATCATGGCGCTGGCGGGAATTACGACGACATTTGCAAATATCAAGCCGCTCATGGAAATGGTGGAGCCCATACTGAAGGAAGTGCCGGAGACCGGCGAGACCAAACGGACAGTATCAAGATTGTCGGGCAATATCGAGATCAATAATGTTTCCTTCCGCTACAACGAGGAGATGCCGTTTGTGCTCAGCGATATCAGCCTGAAAATCAGGTCGGGCCAGTACATCGCGCTCGTCGGAAAAACCGGCTGCGGCAAATCGACGCTGATGCGGTTGCTGCTCGGATTTGAGACGCCACAGCGGGGCGCAATCTATTTCGACGGCCAGGATATCGCCCGGCTTGATCTGCGTTCACTGCGGCAGAATATCGGCTCTGTGATGCAGAACGGACAACTGTTTTCCGGCGACATATACGCAAACATCGTGGTGACCGCCCCATGGCTTTCGGTGGACGACGCGTGGCAGGCTGCGGAGCTGGCCGGTATCGCGGACGATATCCGTGCGATGCCGATGGGGATGCGCACCATGATCTCCGAAGGCAGCGGCGGCATCTCCGGCGGCCAGCGCCAGCGGATATTGATCGCCCGCGCAATTGTCGCTAGGCCCCGTATCCTGATATTTGATGAGGCGACCTCGGCGCTGGACAACATTTCCCAGAAGCATGTGTCGGAAGCGCTGGACAGCCTGCATTGCACGCGGATCGTGATCGCCCACCGGCTTTCTACGATACGCCACTGCGACAGGATCATCGTGCTGGAGGGCGGAAGCATCCGGGAGGACGGCAGTTACGACGAGCTGATCGCCAGGGGCGGATACTTTTCGGAACTGGTTCAGCGGCAAAGGCTGGACGACGAAGAGTTCATCGGAAAGACGACGGTATTTTGAAAACGACCGCAGTTTGGTAAACTGCGCGAAAGGTTGATAACGCAAGGGTATGTCAAAGTATTTAGCTTATGATAAATAATTTAAGGAGGGTTACTATGAAGGAATTAAAAACTTTTAAAAGAAAAGGGAATTGAGCTTCCCATAAAAGTGAAAAATGAGGGGTGCAATTATAATGAAAGATAAAATCATAATTAACGGAGAAGAGGTTGAAATCTGCAAAAGAACCAAAACACCGCTTTCCGACGACGATCTGGAAGGCATACACGGCGGTGGACTGCAGGAGTGCCAAGGCAAGGTTTTTTACCGGTGGATATGCCGGGTGCCGGGCTGCGGTTATAGGAGCCAATGGCATGAGGATACCGGTGATGAGTTCTGGTTAAATATGGAGGAGCATTGTGACGCGACGAACCACCACGTATATGAAATGGATCACAAGACGCCGCCTGGTTATTAAAGATTACCCGAATAAGACGAATACGCAGCGGGGATATCGGTATGTATCCGTTGTGAACTTGATATAAGCGGCAACCATGAATGTTAATAGCCGATCATAAAGGAGTATGTTATGTCAAAAGATGAAGCAAAGAACGCTTTGCAGAAAAACGCTGCCCCGGTTGATGGAGTCAATGCAATCGATGATAATGATCTGGAAAAAGTTGCGGGAGGATGGACAAATATATTCAACTGTCCCCAGGAATACAATTTTGTTCTATGTGAATTGACCCGCTGTCCACATAGGATCTGTAAAGATAATGTGCCGGATGAAAATCACTACGAAATGCGCTGTGACCAGGGTTTTTGGACGATCAACCGCAAGTATCAGTACGGTGCGTACGCGGGTCATGAGCAATAATTTTTAAGGCTGATGCTTGGCAGGCATTTTTGGCATAGTCATTCTCAAACAAAAGATAAAGGCCAGCTATAAAAAGTTAAGCTGAAAAGGAGGATTATGATGAAGGAGTTATCAATGGAGCTGAAACAACGCATGATGGAAGCCGGCAAAGACACAGAATGGATGGAAAAGGTTCGCTGCGCCGCAACCTGGGAGGCCTATGAAAAGCTGTTGGCGGAAAAGGGAATTGAGGCTACGGCAGAATTGAAAGAGGTGTTTGCCACAGACCGTATAATCAAAGCAGGAAAATTGGAAGACGATGAGCTGGAGAAGGTTGCAGGAGGATGGACAAACGTATTTAACTGCCCCAGAGAATATAATTCATTTCTATGTGATTTGACTTTTTGTCCGCACAGAAATAAAAGAGATAATACACCGGATGAAAATCATTACGATAGATACTGTGATCTGGGTTATTGGTCCTTTAACTTGAACTATCCGCAAGGTTAAGAGAGTAACGCCATATTATAGATAATATGTTCGATCCTTGGGTATTGAGTGCTCAGCAATACCATATAACATATGTCATAAATGAAGAATGGGTAGTTTTATGCTTATTGACAGAATTATTAACAGTTCGCTCATATTCCAGCATGTGATTGAAAACATGCACGACGGTGTTCTTACGATTGATAATTCAGGGGTGATTACGACAGTCAATCCTGCTGCGGAAACCATTCTGGATATAAAGAAAGAAGATATTCAGGATAAAAAATTATCCGATGTTTTCTTCGATTATCCTGAGAATGACGATTTTATTCAGATCATACTCGATGCTGTATATGACGCCTCGATGAGCCATCACAGAATATGCGCCTATTATACGGGTGAACACTTAAAATCCCTGTTCATGACGACATCGTTTCTAAAAGTCAGAACAGAGGACGATGTGCGGTCTATTGGCGTTACGGTGTTGTTCAGCGATGTGACCGAACTCGGAGAGCTGCGGGATGCCGCGGCAGCGCTCGATAAAATAAAAATGTTAAACGAGAAACTGGAGAGGCTGTCCTATTTGGATGAGCTGACAGGCCTTCCGAACCGCCGCTTTTTTAATGACGCATGCAATCGGGAATGGCGCAGGGCGATGCGGGAACAAGAGCACATGGCTTTAATTATGGTCGATATCGATTATTTCAAAGAAATTAATGATAATTACGGCCACCGTGCTGGCGACAAATGCCTTGCGGCGGCTGCAAAGGCGCTTAATAAAGCGCTGTGCAGGCCGAACGATATGGTTGCGCGTTACGGCGGAGATGAGTTTATAGCGATTATGCCCGATACCGATATGGAGGGCGTACAAACCATCACAAAAGAAATGCAAAAAAATATATCCGAATTAAATATAGAAAACACATATTCTCCGTTTGGAAAGCTGACGGTCAGCATTGGCGCTGCCGGGCAGAAGCCTGAAAAGGAATCCCAGTGGAAAAACCTTGCGGTTGTCGTTGATAAAGCCCTCTATAAGGCAAAACAGAACGGTAAAAATCAGGCTGCGTTTTTATAAAAGCCAAACAGTAACGGAAATGGATAGACATCCGATATAAATAATGAATATGGAGGTGCCTGCATGGAAGGAAGAATGAATGAAACTGAGCTGGAGCAGGTTTCCGGCGGAGCCGACGGGGAAGGCTGGCAAAATTGTACGTTATATACCGTGCAACGCGGCGATACACTGCCCAGGATTGCCTATCGATATCGAACAACTGTCGATGAAATTATGGTTTTGAATCCCATCATAACGGACCGCAGCTTTTTGCGTATCGGATGGATACTGAGAATACCGGACAATTGCTGAGATATGGTTTGTGGGAATCCTTTGCTTACGGCGGCAATTATGAATGAAATAGAGGTTATCAGGGAGGACGTTATTTCAAAAAATAAAGAAGAAAACTTAATGGACGTCAAAGAAATCGGATACGAAAACTTTTATAGAGGCTTAAGGAGAATAATTATGTCGAAAGAAAATGCATTGCGGTTCATGATTGTAAAAGATAAAGACAAAACCATCAAAAAAGATATGAATGCCATCATGGGAAGATACGAAAGAAAGAACTTATCAGAAGATGAGTGGGACGGTGTACTGAAAGAAGAGATCATCCCGCTTGCGAAAAAATACGGGTATGATTTCACGCCGGAGGATTTGAAGGAGCTTCAGAACCTCACAGAGGGAGAATTGTCGGATGAGGAACTTGATGAGGTAGCCGGAGGCCAGGGACAAATCACCTTAACTTTTAGAAACAGATATCACTCTATCATGACATATAAAGCTACTTGTGATTATATGCCGGATGACCAGACCTTTAGAATGCGTTACGATCAATATCCTACCGATTGCCCAAATTACGTATGGTTCGGCAACGGCAATAATGTTCCCACGTGCAAGGGCTGTGCAAACTGCCGTCTCGGGATGTGATGATAGAGAAGAGGTACCCTCGAGGGAAAAGACAGCCAATGCTGGCCTGAAAATACTGATGCTTAAAAAAGGAGAAACCATGTCAAAAGACAATGCATTCCGATTCATGATAATCAAGAACAAGGATGAAAGTATAAAAAGCGCATATGACGCAATCCTTAGCAAATACCAGGGAAAGAACTTATCGGATAATGAGTGGGACGATGTACTGAAAGAAGAAATCATCCCGCTTGCGAAAGAATACGGGTATGATTTCACGCCGGAGGATTTAAAAGAGCTACAAAAAAATGCCGAAGGGAAGTTATCCGATGAGGAGCTTTCCGAGGTAACGGGAGGAGGACGCAAGTACTTTTGGTGGGAATCTGTTGATACTTGCTACTGTGAATATGCGGGACACGACGATCCGGCCTTTTTAAAACATTATTCCCAGGAGTATGCTGATTGTCCGAGTTATGAATGGGAGCACTTCAGCCCAAACACTCACCAATGCATTTGTTACTCACACCTGCGGTAAGGTTAAAAATATCGCGCAACGATTATGATTGATAAAAACTGTCTGATACGAATTGTTATCTGCGGCAAATGAATGGGAACAGCCACTATAAAGGAATGTTATGTCAAAATATGAAGCAAAGAACGCTTTACAGAAAGACACTGCCCCGGGGTTAACGCACCGAATATAAAGCTTAAAGGAGAAAAATGATGTCTGAAGAAAATGCAATAAACTTTATGATAGCCCTCGGTAACGATAAAGAACTAAAAAGCGCGTACCTCGGCATTATGGTTCAATACGCGGACAAAAGCCTGTCTAAAGATAAATGGAGTAAAATAGTGCAGGAAAAAGTAATCCCGCTTGCGAAAGAACGAGGTTATGACTTTAACACTGAAGAATTTGAAGCATTGCAAAAGCAGACTGAAAAATTATCCGATGAAGAGCTGGACCATGTAACCGGGGGAAGCACACAATTCACCCACATTGAAGAGAAAAATGGCAGCGTATTTAGAGTAACTTCCCATTGTGAGATGCTAGACATGAAAGAAAAATTTATCCAGCGTTATCTGTCTGATGATTGCTTCCATTATGAATGGAATGGAAGCGGCTCCAATGATAGAAAATGCGCCAGCTGCGCCAGTTTTTGTTTTGCTTGGGAAGTCGAGTATTTGGTACCGAAAAATAACTAAATTAAACTGGTCGAAGTACCTTTGCTGCTGGAAATGCCCTAACTTAATTATTAACAGTGAAAACGTCCGTAATGTCGGTCTCTTAAAGAAAGCATACCGCTATGTGTTCTTCTGCGCAAAGGGTTATTTCAGCCGGATCAGCTGGGCTTTATAACGCGCAGTATGAGGACTAAAGGCGCGCAGCCTAGAAAAGTGAATGATGCCCGTTGATTTGGCATTACGGACAACTTAAATTCTGCAATTAATATAACGAGGTATGTCATGCGAAACAGGTGGCTCGGGTTATTATCTATTATTATATTTTCAGTGTGCCTGATATTATCCGGTTGCACAGCGGAAGTTGATACGCATACCGTGACCGGGACCAGATATAACGCGCTGGAGGATTTCGGCGG
>CAYNFL010000056.1:0-2390 GCA_964396465.1 uncultured Christensenellaceae bacterium | reverse complement strand
GGCCTGGGGCTGCAGAAGGACAGCGCGCTCACGGATAAGGTGAGCGCGGTGATCGAGCAATTTGCCGAAGACGGTACGCTGAACGAGCTGCGGGAGAAATGGTTCAGCGAGGACGATCGTATCAAGCAAATAGATATTGAAGAATACGCGGCGACGAACGGCGTGCTGCGATACGCCCATGATTCCACCACTGAGCCTATGTCCTATGTGGGTGACAGCGGGGAATCGCTGGGCTACGAGGTGGAACTGGTCTATCTCATTGGCAAACAGCTGGGCATGAAAGTGGAAATCACCCAGACGAGCTTTGGTTCGCTCATTAACATGCTGACCAGCGGCATGGCGGATATCGTATCCGGCGCAATGTCCATTACCGATGAGCGTATGGAAAGCATTGATTTTGCCAAGTCGCACTATACCGGCGGCATCGCCCTGCTGGTCCGGGCAAAAGACGCTGCCGCGGCGGATACCGGAAAGGCGGAAGAAAAAAACTCGTGGTGGAATTCCCTTGCCGAAAGCTTCAAGAAGACCTTTATCCGTGGAAACCGATGGAAGCTGATACTCTCCGGGCTTGGCGTGACGCTCCTTATCTCTGTGCTGGACGCTGTTTTCGGTACAATACTCGGGTTTGGGCTCTGCCTGATACGCCGAAGCAAAAGCAGGGTGGCGTCCAGAATCGCAGCGGGGTTTATCCGTATTATTCAAGGCGTCCCCGTGCTGGTGTGGCTGATGGTTTTCACTTATGCCGTATTCGCGTCCTCTTCCATCGGCGTTGTGGTAATCTGCTTTTCCATCAATTTTTCGGCATATGTAGCGGAAATGCTGCGCTCCGGCATCGACTCCGTGGATAAGGGCCAGTGGGAGGCCGCATCCGCCCTCGGGCTGGGCAAGGCTCGTACCTTTACCAAAATCATTATGCCGCAGGCCATCCGTTTTGTGCTTCCGGTCTATAAGGGCGAATTCATCAACCAGATGAAAGCGACTTCGGTGGTGGGCTATATCGCAATACAGGATTTGACTAAAGCTTCGGACATCATTCGCAGCCGTACATACGAGGCTCTTTTCCCGCTGATCGTTACGGCGCTGATCTACTTCCTGATGGCATGGGGCTTGACGCAGCTCTTAAGCCTTATTGAAATTAAGACCGATCCGAAACGGCGCGGCCATAAGCTTAAGGACGTGGAAACGGAGCTCAAAGCGGCGCCCGTGCCGTGCGTAGTTCCGCAGGCGAATTACGAAGGCGACGATGTTATCATATTTGAGCACCTGAAAAAAGTCTATCCCAGCGCCACGCCCCTTTCCGACGTGAACGCCTCTGTACGCCGCGGCGAGATCATTTCCATTATCGGCCCCTCCGGCACGGGCAAAAGCACGCTGCTGCGCTGCCTTAATCGGCTGGAGACTCCGACAGAGGGCCATATCTATGTGCTTGGGAAGGATATGACGGATAAAAATACTGATATCAATCAGATACGCCGGCGTATGGGTATGGTGTTTCAGGGCTTTAATCTGTTCGCTCATTTGACGGTGATTGAGAACATTATGCTTGGCCCCGTGGAGCTGTTGGGCTGCAGCCGTCAGCAGGCGTACGAGCAGGGTATAATGCTGCTGGGAAAAGTAGGCCTTACGCAGAAAGCTTTCAGCTACCCGGACGAATTATCCGGCGGCCAGCAGCAGCGCGTCGCGATTGCCCGCGCGCTGGCGATGCAGCCGGAAATCATATTGTTTGATGAGCCTACATCGGCGCTGGATCCCGCCATGGTCAGCGAGGTACTGACGGTGATGCGCAAGCTGGCGGAGCAGGGCTATACGATGCTGATCGTCACCCATGAAATGCGTTTCGCCCGCGACGTGTCCACGCGTATGTTCTATATGGACGAAGGCATCATCTACGAAGACGGCACCCCCGAGGAGATATTGGACAAGCCGCAGAAGGAGAAAACGCGTGTTTTCGTCAAACGGCTCAAAACCCATAATATATCTGTCGTCAGCAAGGACTACGATTTCATCGGTGCTGTCGGCGGGCTTAACAGCATGTCTTCCCAACTGCTGTTCAACCGCCGCCAGATCAACGCAGTGCAATCGGTGTTTGAGGAACTGGTTCATCTGACAATCGTGCCGCATTATGCTCAGCCCGATGGATTCGACGTGGAGTTTGATCTGACATATGCGGAATCGGACGAAAGTATCCATATCGCCATCAGCTATGACGGTGAGCCGTTTAATGCGCTGAGCGAAGGCGATGAGATATCGGTGAAGCTTGCCTTGATGTATGCGAAAAGCTCTGCCTATACGTTTGAACGCGGATGTAACATGATTTCTGTCGTAATCTGATTTTAATAAGATAAATACAACAAGACCGGTTTGACAGCGAAATTTGAAAATATGAGAGG
>CAYNFL010000055.1:0-9360 GCA_964396465.1 uncultured Christensenellaceae bacterium | reverse complement strand
TGCCCGCGTACAGCGTGAACATGCCCGAAAAGCTGTAGGTGGAAGGATACGAATATACCGAATACGCGAGGCCCTTTTCCTCGCGGATGAGCTGAAACAGCCGCGAACTCATGCCGCCGCCCAGCATGTTGTTTAAAACCGCAAGCGCGAACCGCTCGTCGTCAGCAAACGTGGAACCGGGGAACGACAGACACAGGTGCGTCTGCTCCACATCCCTTTCGATAAACAGCGTGCGCGTTGCCGGGTGAAACGGCGCATCGCACTCATCCTTTTCCTTTTTGACACCGCGCGAATATGCGCCAAAGTAGCTTTCCAGCGAATCGATCAACTGCGCCTCATCGTAACTGCCCGCAACCGCGATCACCGTATTGGCCGGATAATAATGCATATCGATATAGCGGAACAGGTCTGCCTGCGTAAAGCGGCGGATGTTCTCGGCAGAGCCTAATATCGGCTTTGAAAGCGTGCTGCCCGAAAAGAACAGCTCGGATATTTTCTCGTGCGTAAGTTCCTCCACGTCGTCGTTCACCATCGCGATCTCCTCGATCACGACGCCCTTCTCCTTCTCCATCTCCTGCGTGTCAAACTGCGCGCCTGTAAACAGGTCGGACAGCACATCGAGGCCGACGGAGAGCTTGTCCGGCACCACGCGGATATGATAACAGGTGCATTCCTTGGATGTAAACGCGTTGATCTGCCCGCCGATCTTGTCAATATCCGCGGCGATCTGGCGCGTCGAACGCTTCTGCGTCCCCTTGAACATCATGTGCTCGATAAAATGGGATATACCGTTCTCGTCTGGCGTTTCGCATGTGGAACCCGTCTTCACCCACACGCCCGCCGCCACGGAACTCAAATAAGGCAGCGGCTTTGCGATCACGCGGATACCGTTACCTAAAGTATGAACCATGCGCGTCTCCTTCAAAGCATTTCATTGACCTTTAAAATAGTATAACCTTTATCGAGCACGATTTGTACTACTTTTTCAAAATCAACAAAATTATTATCCGCGCGGATATAGAGGAACATATCCCCCGTAATAGCTTCCGACAGCACGGAAGTCCAATCGTCAACGCGGCATAGCTTTGTGATATCGACCGACGGGCACACCTCGCGCACACCTTCCTCCGCCGCTGCGCTCATCACGGGGATGCTGTAGCCGCCGCCGATGTATAGCCGGGACGCGCGCGTAAACTCGTTTATGTAATAGCCGGCGCCGTGGCCCCGGTCAACCACGCTTTGCATCGTGGAATCGTTTGCGTCCGTGCGCTGTTCGCTGAAAAAGAACGTGCCCTTGACGCCGTACCGCTCCAGCGTATCGAGGTAAGCCGCGATATTGCTTTTGTCCTCCACCACGATCTGCAGCCCCACCACGTTTGTACCCGTATTTCCTTTCAGCGCCGGGCCTTCGCCGAGAGCACTGCGCGCGGGAACGAATGCGGAGAAGTATACCAGTAAAATGATCAGCGCGAGGCACAGGTTCGTGACCAATGTTTTTTTCATGCTGCTCTTTGCTTTTTTCATATGTTCACACCCCCATGTATGTATATTCACGCATGTCCGCTTTCATGCGTCGGCTGATTGCCGCCTTGCTATATGCATATGACGGTGCGCTGAATCGGATACTATATTTCGGATAGAAAGCAGCAATTAAGGTGCAAATTCTAAAAAGAGGCGTTTTCACGCGCACCGTGTTGACGGGAATATATAAAAAATGATGTATTGTTAACAGACAACAGAACAATTTATGGAGGATTGTATACATTGTATACGGTGCTGCTGCTCATCGCCGCCATCGTACTGTCGGTGTATATCTAGCGCCCCTTTTGCCGGTTCGTGCCCGTTCGCCGCGATATACGCAGGCCCGCCCCGCCGAAGCGCAGCGCTTTGGCTTTTTGTACACAAAACAACCGAAAAAGCGGTTCGCGGCATCCCCCGCAAACAGTCTTGACATCCATTTCTTTCGGGAATAAAATTACACTATCAAATCAAAAAAAGGTGGTGTCTGTTTGGAGATTGCTCTGTAGGGACTGAAGGCGCAAACGCACGGAAGCTGTGTTTGCTGTACTTAAACAGCCTTGCAGGCATACCAAACTGGCGCACACATGAGGAAATACAGTGGCGCGGTTTCGCGCTCTTTTTATTGGATGCCCGCAGGGCGAAACGTAATAGAAAGGAATCAACAATGAAATACGAAAAAAGCGAAAAGTTCGACCCAAGTTTTATGAAAGAAAATATGATGGGCCCCAACTGCGTGAAGCTGCTGGAGAGCATATGTGAAAACATGGCGCTGCGCCCCGGCATGAGGGTGCTCGACCTCGGCTGCGGCAAAGGGCTGACCTCGATATTCCTCGCGAAGGAATTCGGCGTAACGGTATACGCGACCGACCTGTGGATACCCGCAACGGAGAACTACCGGCGTTTCAAAGCGCTGGGGCTGGAGGGCATTATCATACCCATCCACGCGGACGCGCGCGAGCTGCCCTATGCGGAAGAATATTTCGATGCGGTCACGTGCATCGACGCGTACCTCTACTTCGGTACGGAAGATGGTTACATGGACAAATGCCTCGCGCCGCTGATAAAGCCGGGCGGCGAAATCGCGCTGGGCATACCGGGCGTCAAGACCGACCTCGCGGGCGTACCGTCCGAAATAGCGCCGTATGTCTCCGCCGAAGATTTTGGCACGTTCCGCTCCACAATGTGGTGGAAAAATAACCTCGAAGCGTGCAGCCAGTTCCGTTTGGAACGGCTCTGGGAATTCGAGGGGTTTGACGAAGCGTGGAGCGACTGGCTGCAGTGCGATAACCCTTACGCGGTGAGCGATCGCGACATGATCCGCGCGGACGGCGGAAAGTATATGAACCTCATCTGCGCGCTCGGCAAGCGGGTATGAGATGAACAGAGGGGGTATGCGAAACGCATACCCCCTCAGACCGCCGACAAACTTCGTTTGTCAGCGGTTTTATGTGCGTTACCCCACTTGATTATTGCCTTTCTCAGGGGCGGCCCTTTCAAAAGGCATGTTTCCATGCGGAGTCCACCAGGGCGATATAAATATAATTAAGCTTGCTCCTTGCCTTACTCGCCGCGCAGCTTGGGCGAATTGAAGAATACCCCTTCGATCTTTTCCTCGCCCTTCTCGCCGCTGAACGATACGGTTATCAGCACGTCCGCATCCTCGCCGGAAAACTTCGCCTTGTACACCACGACGGTCATATCCACATCATTCTGCGTGGTATCCGCCGCCTGATAAAAGCTTTTGCTCTCATACGCGCCGATGACTGAAAGCTGTTCCGTCATCGGCGCAAACGCAGTTTCGTCGATCGCCTCCTTCATCACCTCGCTGAAATCGCGGCTGAACACCGCATAGTCGTTATCGTTCATTCCGGCCATCATGTTATCGACCATATCGCTTGCATACGGTACGTCGGCTTCCTTAATGCCCGCACAGCCCGCAAGCAGCGCGGTGACAACAAGCGCCGCCCCAAACAATACTAAAACCTTTTTTCTCATAACGTTCCTCCTGCGTTATTATTAACCTCCTGCGTCAGCAGGGGTTTGAATCGTATCATAACCGGCACCATCAGCACCGCAAACAGCGCAAGCACCCCTTCCCCAGCCCACACGCTCAGCTTCACGCCCGCCATTCCAAGCAATGGCAGTACCGCGTCCACCAAGGTATGCGCCCCAACCGCGGCCAGCAGAAAAACGGGTTTGCGCCGTTTTACCGCATAGAATACCAGCATCGTGAAACCGATATGGACCATTACTGTCAGCACCCGTTCTGCCCCGCCCGCAAGAAAATACGAAGGCGGCGTGTTCATCACCAGTTCCATGGCCGAAGGCTGCCCACTGATCATCTGTACAAGCAGCGTGGCGTAATTGATCCCAATCAAATAAAGCGCCTCAATACCCCCATGCCCCAGTCCGAACACGAAAGCGTTGTCCCAATTCAGCACATCGGGCTTCAGGAAAGGCCGGATACCGATCCAGCGTCCAACCTCCTCGAACAGCCCTGCGGTAAACGCAAGCAGCAGTATATAGGCCACCGGCTGCGTCATCGTAAACAGCATAAACCATGGCGTAGCCGAAATCCAGCTTAACAACGGCAGGCGTGTGAGTGTCTGAAAAACCGTAAACACCGCCGCACCCAGCAGAAACGCGCGCAGCTTCGCGCCGCGCTTCTTGATCATGATCACCGCGAGCACCGTCGGCGCGAACAGGCAGACAGCCGCGCTCACCGCAATGAATATCAAGGACAGTGTCATTTTCTATCCCTCCGTTTCAATTCAAAAGCAGGGCGCCGTATGATCCTTGCGGCATCCCGGTTTGGTGTCGCACTGGTAACATATTTCGTTCCTGCTCGTACCCGTTTCAAAAAATTCGTTGAGATTATCGAACGTGGCGCGCGCGATGTTTTGGAGCGCTTCATTCGTGAGAAACGCCTGATGCGACGTAATCAGCACGTTGGGCATCGTCACGAGCCGCGCAAGCACATCGTCCATAATGATCTTATCCGAGCAGTCCTCGAAGAACAGCTCGGATTCTTCCTCGTACACATCGAGCCCCGCGCCGCCCACGCGCCCGTCCTTAATCGCCTCGATGAGCTCGGCGCTGTCGATGAGCGCGCCGCGCGAGGTGTTGATGATATACGCGCCGCGCTTGATGTTTTTCAGCGCCGCGCCGCCGATCATATGGAAAGTTTCGCTCGTCAGCGGGCAATGCAGCGAAATCACGTCCGACTGGCGGATCAGTTCGTCCAGCGGCACATAGTTTATGCCCTGCCCCTCCGCAGGATATGCGTCGTACGCGATGACGTTCATGCCGAAACCGCGGCAAATATCCATGAATACGCATCCGATACGCCCCGTGCCGATGACGCCCGCGGTCTTGCCGTGCAGGTCAAAGCCCGTCAGCCCGCGGATGCTGAAGTTGAAATCCCGTGTGCGGTTGTGCGCGCGCGGGATGTTGCGATTGAGCGCAAGCAACAGCGCCATCGCGTGCTCCGCGACCGCGTAGGGCGAGTAAGCGGGTACGCGTACGATGTGCAGCTTTTGATATGCCGCCTTAAAATCCACGTTGTTGTAACCCGCGCTGCGCAGCGCAAGCACGCATACGCCCAAGTCGCTGAGCGTTTCGATTGCGCCCTTGTCCACGGTGTCGTTGACGAATACGCAGACGGCATCCGAACCGCGCGCAAGCGCCGCGGTATCGGCGTTGAGCTTGCTTTCAAGGTATTTGATGCTATACCCGTATTCCTTCGCGAGCACATCCGCCCACAGCCGGTCGTATGGCTTTGTGTCATAGTATGTGATCTTTTTCATACAGCCCTCCTTCGCGCTCTAATTACTCAGCATTGGCACGAGTATGGAAAAAGTAACGATCAGCGCGATCAGCCCGACAAACAGCAGCACTGCCAACGGGCGCCCGAAGTTGACCGTAAAACCGATTCCGAACCGTTTCTCCACAAACAACGCCGGGTCCTCGCGATTGACATAGAGCGAGCCCCATTTCCAGTAGCGGTCGTCGTCGCGGCGGATCACCGTGCCGTCCGCCTTTTTGCCGAAGCGCACACGGCTGCCGCTCTGTCCCGTAGCCAGCGATATCGCCAGCACGCTGACAGCAGCCGCGCCCGCCGCTGCCACGGAAACCCAGCCTGCGGCGAAGGTATCGATCAGCTGTACAATTGTCAGCTGCACAGACAAAAACGTGAGCAGCATCACCGCGCCAAACGCCACCGTCCACGCCGACCAACGATGCTTAAAAACCGCGTTCTGCCGCGAACTGACTTCCGGGTTGTCCGGATCGATCACGGGCGGGGTTTTCAGCATCGCCCAATAAACAAGCGCGAACACCAGCGACATCACCGCCTGCATCGCGGGCGCGAACAGTATGAGCCCCGGGCCTTTCTCCGCCATGCGCGTAATGTTACCCGACATGTCGGCCTGCATCACAACCTTTGCCGGAATCGTATCGTACAGCAGCACGCCGATCAGCACGGTTGCCGCGATGATGAGTATATACAGCGTAAACCACGCGGGTGATACGGCGCGCTTCGCCGCAGGGAAACGCGTATCCGCAGCCACATCGCTGCGCGAAGCGCTTTCCCAGCCCAGGCGCTGTTTAAGCGCTTTTACCTGCCGCCACTTGCGCAGGTATAGCGCGGATACCGCAACGATATAAAGCAGTATGAATATGCCCAGCAGTGCCGTCGCCGCCGTTTCCGGCAGTATGAATAACAGCGCGATGTACGCGGCGCTGATTAACGCTCCGACCAATGCCGACATTTTTGCGTACCCCCTGCGCAGCACCGCCAGCTCCTCGTTGCCGTGCTGACCGGAAGGAACGCTGATGCCAAAGCATATCGTTTTTCTCGCGATATACGGCATCACGGTAAAAATCACAACGAGCGGTACAAAACATACTCCGTAGGACAAAATCATTATCCAATGATTCATAAGCGCTCCCCTTACTTATTGGTCGTAAGCCTTTTCGCAAAGCTTCAGCCACTGTTCCCTGTCGATTCCCCGGCTGCGCGCGCGCAGCGCTTGCAGCGATAAATTCTCCGTAAGCTCCGCGATATACGCTTCGCTGGCGGCAAACCTGCCCGCCGGGTTCACGATCACGCCGCGGCTGCGGTTCACCGTCAGGTAGCCTTCCTCTTTCAATTGGTTGTATGCCTTGGCGACGGTGTGCAGATTGATCGAAAGATCGGCCGCGAGCTGGCGTACGGAGGGCATCGGCTCCCCCGGCTGCAGCATACCGCGCGCAATGCCCGCAACGATCTGCTGCTTCAATTGTTCGTATATCGGCGTATCCTTCATCAAATCCAGCGTAATAATCATCCGTTCAATCCTCAACTGTTATACTTATTATATAACAGTTATACAAATTGTCAATGCGGGTTGATACAAAAAACACCTGACGTTTGTCAGGTGTCCCGCCGCTCATCCGGCTCCTTGGGGTTCAGGCCGAAAACCGCCCGCGCGCTCTCCGCGCGCGGGTCGTGCTTTACCTTCTTCGAGCGGAACGTGCCGTCCTCCCTCTTTCCGTTGCGCGTACTCTTCATGCGGTTGCTTTTACCCATATGCTTCTCCTGCCTTTTGGTATCTGTTCTTCGGCCTACCGCCGCTTCGGCAGCGTCTTATCGTCCTGATCCTTTTTCATCAGCCCGAAGCCCGCCCGCAGGCTTTCCGCCAGCTGGGCGGATTCCTCCCGCGAAGGAAAACTGCCGGGATCCTTTTTTCGTATCCTTTTTTCTTGGCTGTGTTTACCCATATGTCGCCCCTATCTTTTCGTGTTGGGGCCCAGCGCTTCTTTTTGCGTGTTGTGGTTTTGATTCTGGTTTTCCACGGAGCCTGCATTGGCACTGCTGCGCACGCGCACCTTATCCGCTGTAAACTTCACCTTATCCGAGCCTTTCTTATTGGACATAACATCACCTCGGCAATAGTATGCCATCACGCGGGAAGAATTATCACATCGTATAAAAAGAGGCTGTCCAGAAATGACGATCTTTCACGTACTAAATTACGGCTTCACCGCTTTCAGATACGTATAGGGATTCACGAACCTGCCGTCTGGATGCACGATCGTCAGATGCAGATGACTTCGTGAGCTGTCCCCCGTGTTGCCGACATAGCCGATCAATTGCCCCGCTTGCACGCGCTCTCCTTCCGCAATGAAATCCGGCACGCTTTTCATATGGTGATAGTAAAACAGATAACCGTAATCATCCTCGATAATCACGGAGTTCCCGCCGCCGCCCCATTCGCCGATGAAGTACATCGTGCCGTCCGTGCAGGAATATATTTCGGTTCCGCTCTTCGCCCAAATATCGGTGCCGGTATGCTTGCGCGCGCCGCCGTCCCGGCTCGCATACCATGTCTTTCTCAGGCGTATGTACCGCTGCAAAGGCCATGTGATGCCCTGCGCAAGGTTGCCGCCCGCTTCGGGCAGCACGTATTCTTTCCTGGCGATCGTGTCGTCAAACACGGTGTTCATATAATCAAAAGCGGACTCCGCTTTGAGATAGTCCAGCTTGTCGCCACCGGTGACGGCGCGAATCGCGTCCCGGTAATAGACAGGCTTAACGCTTACCGTCGCCCATGCCTTCCCGCTTTCGCTTTCCATACTCACCTCAACCGACAGGCTCGACTTAATATAGCCGTCGTATTGCGCGGTATCCTCCGCTGCCATCTGCGCCAGCATATAAAGGTATTGCCAGCTCGGCGCGGTAATTTGGTGATTAAAAACCACCTCCGTGCCTGCGGAAAAGCTGTCCTCGGCCTGCGCGGCGGCCGACGCGATCGCGCCGCTCACACTGTCCCGCACATTCTGTATCCACCGGCTTTCGGTGTTGTTATAGAGATTGATACGCAGCCGATCCGCGTCCTCTCCTTCCGGCAGCATTCCGGTTACATCGAATTGCATGTGATCCCATATGGCCTGCTCCAACTCCGCTTCCAGCTCCGCAGCGGAGGGCGTGGGCTGCGGCGTCGGCCGGGGCATCGCCGTCGCGGTTGGCGTTGCCGCAGAGGTCTGCACAACAGCGTCTGCAATTTGAGGTTCGCCGGTATCCGGGTTTGCCTCCTGCCGGGGCTCAAAGCAGGATGTAAAAAGCAAGGTTAGCATACATGCCATCAAAGCGGCGGCCGTTTTCTTAATCAAAGGAAGCTTCCTCTCGTTTTGTATTGGCGTTCAATCACCATCTTATAAAACCGCATTATAGCACGTAGCCGGCATTGTGACAATTTATGCAGCGGCGATGCCTATATCCATGCAGGGCTTGTCTTCAAGCTGAAGCTGCGCGAAACTACGGCTTTACTTATTATCACATAAACGGTATCATGATAGCGATCAGTTAAAATTGTGTTTTGGAGGGTAGGTATGGATTCGTTGAACGCGGATATCCGCGAATATACGAAGCAGCTGCGCAAAGGGCAGCTCCAGCGCGCGTATAGAGGAATTATGTCCTTCATGTCCGATTTAAAGGCGTATCTTGAGGTCAAGCACCCGGAAACCGCGGCAAGCGCGTTGTACTTTGGCTACATGGATATGACCTATTTCGCGTTCACGCCGCCCGGCCTGCGCGATAAGAAGCTTAAGATCGCGATCGTATACCTGCACGAAGAAAACCGTTTCGAACTGTGGCTCGCGGCGGCAAACCGCAAGCTGCAGGCGGAGTTTATCGAATCTTTGCGGCATAAGGATATCGGCGGTTATTCGCTGACTGCGCCCGCGCCCGGCGTGGACGCGATCATCTCCGCTGTAATTTTTGAGCAGCCGGACTTTGATGATGCGGATTTGCTGAAACGGCAGATTGAAGAGAAGACGATACGGTTCGCGGGGGATATG
>CAYNFL010000054.1:0-9377 GCA_964396465.1 uncultured Christensenellaceae bacterium | reverse complement strand
CGGATAAGTGCAAAGCTGCCAATGTTCCGGTTGTCTACATCAACCGTGAACCTTCCGAGGATGATATGAAGGCTTGGGACAAGATCTGCTACGTTGGTGCCGATGCCCGCCAGAGCGGAACATACCAGGGCGAGATCATTGCCAATCTGGAAGATAAAGGCGATGCGGACGGCGACGGAGTGGTCCGTTACATCATGATCATGGGCGACCCGGAGAACGTGGATGCTCAGTACCGCACCGAGTTCTCGATCAAGGCATTGACCGATGCCGGAATCGAAGTCGAAGAGCTGTTCAAGCAGCGCGGAGACTGGGAGCAGGCCAAGGGCCAGGAACTGGCTGCGAATGCGCTGTCCCAGTTCGGCGATAAGATCGACGTTGTCTTCTGTAACAATGACGGCATGGCGCTCGGTGCTTATCAGGCGATCACGGCTGCCGGTCGTACGGTCGGTGAGGATATCTACCTCGTCGGCGTGGATGCGCTGCAGGAATGCCAGGATATGGTTGCTGCCGGAACGATGACCGGAACCGTGCTTAACGACCATATCGGCCAGTCCAATAGCGCTGTGGATGCGGCGATCAAGTATTTGGATGGCGAATCCAACGAGACCTATATCTGGGTTGACTACCAGAAGATTGCCTAAACGCAATTGACCAAGGGGAATTGCGTGTGATATAATATCACACGCAATTCCTTATATTTGGGAATCGAATACTGAGAACAGGGGGGCAATATGGCGGATTACTTGCTCGAAATGAAGGGCGTGTGCAAGTCGTTCCCGGGCGTCAAAGCGCTGGATAACGTTGAGCTGCATCTGCGGGAGGGAAGCGTACATGCGCTGATGGGAGAAAACGGCGCGGGAAAATCCACGCTCATGAAGTGTTTGTTCGGCGTTTACAAGATGGACGCCGGCGAATTGCTTTATAACGGACAACACGTAAGGATCGACAATCCGTTTGATGCGCTTAAGAAGGGTATCGCAATGGTGCATCAGGAATTGCAGCCGATCCCCGACCGCTCCATTGCGGAAAACATCTACTGCGGCCGCTATCCTACAAAAAAACTGCTCGGATTTATCAAAATTGTCGATCATAAAAAAATGTATAAGGATACGGAAAACCTGCTTATAAGCCTTGGGATGAACTTCAACCCCAAAGCAAAGCTTTCCACGCTCTCGGTATCCCATACGCAGCTTGTCGAAATCGCAAAAGCGGTATCCGCCAACTCAAAGATTCTTATCATGGACGAGCCGACTTCGTCTTTGACGCTCAACGAGGTGGAACAGCTTTTCTCCATCATCAACAAGCTAAAATCTCAAGGGTGTGCGATTATCTATATTTCGCATAAGATGGAGGAGATACTTCAAATCTCCGACGAAGTAACGATCATGCGGGATGGCAAGTATATCGGCACATGGCCTGCAAACGAGCTCACTACGGACATGATCATCACAAGGATGGTCGGGCGCGAACTGACCAATCTGTATCCTAAAAAAGCGAATGTGCCAGGTGAAGTGGTGCTCAGGGTAGATGACTATACATCAATCCATTCAAAATCCTTCCGCAACGTCAGCTTTGAACTCAGGAAAGGCGAAATATTAGGTGTTGCCGGGTTGGTCGGCGCACAGCGTACCGAGTTAATGGAAGGTATATTCGGCCTTCGCGCGGTTACGCACGGCAATATCACCTATCTTGGCAAGAAACTGAAGATTACGCGTCCGAAGGACGCAATCACCCATGGCATCGCGCTGCTCACGGAAGACCGGCGCGGCAGCGGTATATTCGGCGTATTATCGGTGGCGGACAATATTTCAATCGCATCATTGCGTCAGTACCTTAACTTCCGGATTATGATCAATGACAAAAAAATCGAAAAGCTCGTGAAGGACAATATTAAAAAACTCAGCATCAAGACGCCCTCGATCAAGACGAAAATGCAGTCTCTGTCGGGCGGCAACCAGCAGAAGGTGATCGTCAGCCGCTGGCTTGCCAACGATCCCGACGTGCTAATCATGGATGAACCGACCCGCGGCATTGACGTAGGCGCGAAATATGAGATATACTGTATTATCGCAGAATTGGCAAGACAGGGCAAGAGCATCATCATGATCAGCTCCGAGATGCCAGAGCTCATCGGCATGGCCGACCGCATCATGGTCATGTGCGCCGGTCGTATGACCGGTATTATCGGGGACAATGAAATGGATCAAGAAATTATCATGGAACTGGCCACGCGCTTTGTTTCCTGATTACGGAGGACGATATGCAAGAGAAAAAAACGTTCGGTAATTTTCTTCTCAACAACGCACTGATTATTTTTATGGTGGGCGCAGCGGTCATGGTCAGCATTCTGCGGCCAATGTTTATTTCTGAAAACAATTTTAAAAACCTGATCAGCAATACTTCGGTCCGGTTTATTATCGCGCTCGGCGTATCGGGATGCCTCATTACGAAAGGTACGGACCTTTCCGCAGGGCGTACCGTTGGCCTCGCCGCTTGCCTTGGCGCGACGTTCATGCAGCGTTTCGACTATTCCGGCAAGGTCTATCCCGACATGGGGGAACCGCCGATGATCGTGGTGCTGCTGGGCGTGGCGCTGGTCTGCATTATCATCGGGCTGCTCAACGGTTTGGTCATCGCGTACCTCAATGTTCCTCCGTTCATCGCAACGCTGGGCATGCAGACGATCGTTTACGGCGCGTGCCTTGTTTATACCGGCGCTCAGCCGATCGGCGGCCTTAGGGCGGACTATACGAACATCTCATCCGGATCGCTGTTCGGGGTACAACTGCTTCCGTACTTAGGTATCATCGCATTTGTGATCGGCGCTATCATGTGGTTCGTCTACAACAAAACACCGCATGGCAAGTATATGTACGCGATCGGCGGCAACGAGAACTCTGCCGAGGTATCCGGCATCAACACTGCCAAGACAAAAATATTGATCTACATGACCGCAGGATTGATGTACGGAATCGCGGGCTTTTTACTGGGTGCCAAGGCGGGCGGGTCGTCGGTCAACGCAGGCATGGGCTACGAGCTTGAAGCAATCGCGGGCTGCACGATCGGCGGCGTCTCCACAAACGGCGGTATCGGCCGCGTCAGCGGCGTGCTGATCGGCGTTTTGGTGTTCGAGCTGCTAAAAATCGCGATGCAGTTCATGGGAGTGGAAACTTCCTACACCTATATTGTGCAGGGCGTGGTTATCATCATCGCCGTTGCGCTCGACATCCGCAAATATGTCGCAAAGAAGTAAGCATAATGAGTGAAACGGAGAACCAATGGGACGGCAAAAAGCCCGACCCCATCACAAGAAAAAAAGAAGGCTGGTACGATAAACTATTGCAGCGTGTGCCGCTTACGGTCAAAACGCTGAACATTATCATTGCGATATTATTCCTGATATTGATCGCGGCGCTCGTGATCGGTGTGCTTAAAGGCAACGGGTTGATTTAATCTGATTATAAAAAGAGGCTGTTTGGAAAAATCCAGACAGCCTCTTATATTATAATTTTTTAGGTTGGCGCTGTTTATTCCCCGCGATCCGTGCTGATGAGCTTTTCGAGCTTGTTCTTGATGCGCTGCAGCGCGTTATCCACGGATTTGACGCTGCGGTTAAGCTCTTCCGCCACCTCGAAGTATGACTTGCCTTCGATGTATTTTTTTAAAACCTGCATCTCCAATGGCGAGAGTATACGGCTCATCTTGGCTTCGATCGAGGAAAAGTCCTCGCGGCCGATGATAATCTCCTCGGGATTGGATATCTTCGTGCTCGAGATCACGTCCATCATCGTTCGGTCGCTCTCCTCGTCATACGCGGGCTTGTTTAAGGAGACGTAAGAGTTTAAGGGGCGGTGCTTCTGGCGCGTGGCCGTTTTAATCGCGGTGATGATCTGGCGCGTTATGCACAGCTCTGCGAACGCGCGGAACGACGTCATGCGCGTGGGGCGGTAGTCGCGTACGGCTTTATACAGCCCGATCATACCCTCCTGCACGATGTCCTCGCGGTCTGCGCCGATCAAGAAATAGGAGCGCGCCTTGGCGCGCACAAAGTTTTTGTATTTGTTGAGCAGGAATTCAAGCGCATCGCCGTTAAAATCGCGCGCAAGTTCGGCAATCGCTTCATCCGTCATGGTTCCGTAATTTGCGTGCAATTCTTCCAGAGAAGGTTTCCCCATTGTACCCAAAGCTTGTCCTCCGAAGCCGGCTGAGAAATCGGCTGTTCAATGTTTAATTATACAGTTTATATATACGGCAGTCAATATGACAAGGCGCCCACAGTATAACAAATTATAGTTATTATTAAAATTTTATGTGAAATAATTATACGAATGAAGCCAATATAAAAATACAGGTCCGGCGGTTCGCCTCAGCGCTGTTTGGCGCCGTCCTGCCGCGTTTTTTCATACATCAGCACCGCCGCCGCCACCGCCGCGTTAAGCGACCCCGTCTTGCCCTTCATCGGTATGCTGGCCTTATGGTCGCACGATTGCAGCACGAGCCGCGAGATGCCCTCGCCCTCCGCGCCCACCACAATCGCAATCGCACCGGTCATATTGACGGTGTCCGCGGGCGGTGCGGAAGCGTCCGCGGCGACGACCCAGACATTCTTCTCTTTTAGCTGCTCAATCGCCATCGTTAAGTTGGTCACCTTGGCGACGGGCAGTACCTCCGCCGCGCCCGAAGCGGCCTTGCACACCGCTGCCGAAAGCGACGCGCTGTGATGCTTGGTGATGACCACGCCGTGCGCGCCTAAAACCTCCGCGCTGCGGATGATGGATCCTAAGTTTCCTTCGTCCGTCACGCCGTCGAGCAGTATAATGAAAGGCGGCTCGCCGCGCTGCTGCGCGAGCGCCAAGATATCCTCCATCTCGGCGTACTCGAGCATCGGCGTTACCGCGATGACGCCCTGATGGTTGGCGGGCCTGCCGTCGTGCCCGAATGGCATCGTAAGGCTGTCGAGCTTGTGCCTGTCCACGCGCGCGATCGGGATGTGGCGCTGCGCGGCCAGCGTCAGTATTTCGCGTACGCTGGGGTCGTCCAATTCCTTGGCGGCAAGCAGCTTGTCGAGCGAGCGGCCCGACTTGATCGCGGCCTTCACGGTATTGCGGCCGTATATGATGTCCATCTATTTCAAGCCTTTCGTCAATTCGTTATACCTATTTCGCACATCTTGCGATTTTCCGCACGACATGCGGCCTTCGCTGCACGCGCCGCGCACACACGCGGGCCCTGCGCTGCGAAACAGCGCGGGCGCGGCTTCATTCGCCAGCTCCAGCATCCGCCACGCGAGCGCGCGGATCTCCCACTGGGCGCGGTTGCAGCAGCGCAGCGAGAAAAAGTGCAGCAACTCGCGCGCGTTCATTGTCAGCAGCATGCGCGTCTCGCACGCGCCGGGCAGCACGAAGCGCGCGTCCTCGTTGGATTTTTCGCCCGCATCACCCAGCGCGAGGCGCCATTCGTCATACCAGCGCTGCATCTGCGCCATCTGCGCTTCATACTTATCGACAGCGCTTTGCCCAAGCTCGCGTATCGCGGGCGGTACGATGTATCCAAAGCCCTCGCTGTAGCTCACGTAGCGCTGTGACTGCACCGAGAAGCTTGCGATGCGGTGCCGCGTGATCTGCGCGAGCAGCGTGCGCGACACACCCTCAATACCGAACGTAAAGCTGGCGTGCTCAATCGTCGAGAGATGCCCCAAATCCACGATCTTTTGAATATACGCCGCCGCGGCCTCATCCGTCAGCCCGTCCTCGATATCCTCGATGTGCGCCGGGCTGTAGCACAGCTTCGAAGCCATCGCGGTTAGTTTTTCCGCATCGGGCGAAAAAGATAACAGCTTGACGTTTAAAGTGGCCTCAGGCATGGTTCTCTCCCCCTAAAAAATGATCGATCACGGCAGTAAGCAGCGCTTCCGTGCGCGCCTGCTGCCCCGTGAGATACAGATAGCCGATCACGGCTTCCAGCCCCGTCGCCAGCGCGTAATCCTCACGGCTCATGTTTTTGGGCGGAATCGATTTGGCGTTCCTGCCCGCGCGGTATATTTCCGCCTCGCGCTCGGTAAAGCCGCCTTCGAGCAGCCGCGCAGCCTGCGCCTGTGCGCGCGCGTTCACCACGCCGGACGCGGCTTTGTGCATATCCTCAATACGGCCCGCCCTGCGGCTCACAAGAAAGGTTCGCACGTACAGGTCATATATCGTGTCGCCGATATACGCGAGCGCCACGGGCGAAAGCTCGCGGATCTTGTTTTCGTCCAGTTTGTCCATCCATTTCATTATAGAAAATATGTTGCGTAAACGCAACAACGAGCGAAAAGAAAAAACCGCGAAACTCGTTCCGCAGTTTTGTCATAAAAACGAAACAGAAATCAGAACCGAAGCGCTGCCGTGTTTATATCGCAGAGCATGATGACGCGCGCCGTGGAAACGAAGTTTTGCCGCTACCGCGCGTGCTTTTGGTTTTTCGTTTGAATTGTTTTCGGCGAGTCGGGCAGATCAAAGAACAAAAAGCCTTTTCTGATTACGATGTCCGCCATGGGGCGGGGGTCGCAGGTTTGTATGGTTGCATAGGCTTTCCGGATATTCCTCAGGTATGATCTGTCAAGATCAGCAGCCTGTCATGGAGCTGAAAAAAACGATCAGACAGACGGCGGAATAAAAGGCCTCGTATACGTAGGGGCAGCATGGCAGATAATAACTTCGGGGTGAACGCATGAAAAGAAAAGTAAAAACCGCCGCAGTCGGTTTGTTTTGCGGGCTGCTCGCGGGGCTCTTCGGCTCGGGAGGCGGTATCGCAGTCGTGGAAGGTTTGGAGCGCTCAGGTACAGACGAGAAGAAGGCGCACGCGACGTCGCTCGCGGTGATATTCCCGGTCTCAGCGGTATCGGCGGCGCTGTATTGTACGGGAGGGTTTGTGCCGCTGGGCGGCACGCTCTGGCTGTGCGCGGGCGCGGCGTTGGGAGGATTTATCGGCGCGTGCCTCTTAAGGCGTGTGAAGGTACGCTTGCTCAACGGAATTTTTACGCTGCTCATGCTGGCCTCGGGCATCTGGATACTGCTTTGATCTACGCGCTGCTGGGCGTCGTATTCGGCATCGCGGGCGGCATGGGATTGGGCGGAGGCATCGTGTTGATCCCCGCGCTGGCGCTGCTTTGCGGCACGGAACAGCATACGGCGCAGGGCATGACGCTGTTTGCCTACCTGCCGATGGCAGTTTTCGCGCTGGCTTCGCACATCCGCCATAAGGACGTCAATATACGCCGCGCGCTGTTTATTGCGGCCTTCGGGCTTGCGGGCGGCGTTGCGGGATACCTCGCTGCAACCGCGCTGGAAACGGATACGTTAAAAACAGTATTCGGTGTATTTTTAATCGCGGCCGCGCTGCTGCGCGCCTGGCGGCAGGAGGCTGCGCCGTGGCTGAAAAAGCGCCGGGAAGAAGCAATGCGCAAATAGTACACCAACATAAGGGCAGCGCGCGGGTACGGTACCTTGAAAGTATTGCGTCTTATTCGCTTCCCCAGGACAATGAGTTTAAACCGTTTGGCGAGCTTGTAATCATATAATCGTGAGCGACTGCCCAATCCTTCGCGGCTGTTTCAAGGTCGGGATTGCCGCAATTCAAATACGCCTCGGCCATGATCTTGTCGCCATATTCATTCAAGGCGGAAATCAGTTCAGTTTCCGATCCGCTTACGCCCGCCTTGATGAAGTAAGTATATTTTTCGGCGATCATCGAAAGGTCTGTATCGGCAAGCATATCAAGCAGCGTTTGCGCGATGCTTTCGCCTTTACTCGTAATCAGTGCCTCCATTACAGCCACCCGGATGTCTCTCTGCTCATCCCGCAATGCATTTGTCAGCACCTCAACAGCGCCTTCATCTGTGCATTGCGCAAGCGTACTGCATATGAGGCTGTATGCGGGATCCTGTTTTTTCAGTGTCCGCAGCGCAGCGATCAGCTTCTCTGCAACGCGTTTATCGCCGATTCTTCCAAGCGCAAAAGAAGCGCTTGGAAGAATCGTACTGTCAGTGCTTTGATCAAGCAGTATGGTGATCAGCGCCTCTGTGACGCTTTCACCTCCAATATATCCAAGCGCCATGGCTGCCCCTTGGCGGGTCCATTCGTTCTCATCCTTATCCTGCAAAATCGCAAACATGCTGTTGATAACGTAATCGCCGCCAATTATCCCCAGCGCCTTTGCCGCGCCTTCCTGTACGTCATATACTTCGTCTGCCACAGCTTCTGTCAATACCTGCTTTGCGCGCTCATCCCCGATCTCTCCCAGCGCCTTTGCCGCGCGGATTCGGATATCCCAGTTTTCGTCCGGATTCTTCAAAGCGGATACCAGCGCCTCTTCGCCGGAGAGATTGATCACAAAGAAGCGAATCCCGCTGATGGACGGGATCAATGTTCCCGACAAGGTCATGATAATTAAGACGGCTGCAACAAAAAGGGGTATAAGAACGGCGATCTTAAAACCAGTTCTTCGGGGAGTAGCTTTATTGCTGTCGGCCTGCTGCCCTGTCGCCAACGCGTCAACAGAGTGCGGCGTTTGTTCTGCGTCGAATTTTTTATCGCATCTCGGGCAAATATTATTTCCCGTCCGATTGGTGCGGTACCTTTGGCCGCAAATGATACATTTGCTCATAGAATACCTCAACAGCTGCTTGAACTGTTCACCCGTTCTGCGCTGCAAATATTATTATAACATATTTAACCGAATAGTTTAACCTACATTTGGGATGTATACGGGATATGTGTTTTTACCTGTGTGTTTTTACTGTATCCGCTGCTGCGCGCCTGGCGGCAGGAGGTTTTGCCGAGGCTCAATAAGCGCCGCAGGGGTGGAAATGATAAAAATTAATAATACGGGTTATAAAATATATAAAGTTTTCGTAAGCTTTTTATATTGTAAACGAGAAAAAAAAGAAAATCGCAGATAACAAGCGCATCGTGAAGCGCGAAATCCTACCCTTATTGCATTCGCCCGCGATGACAATAATACACCGGAATATGCAATATTGAAAGAAGCGACGGCGTTTCAACTGATTGTTGAGACGCCGTTTTTTTGAAGGACAGATGCCGCGCAAACGCCGCGTCTGTTCCGCGCGGTAATCAATACGCAGGCAAGGGTGCTAAGATATCGCAAAAATCAACAGTTGACAGCGCTGCCATGCCTGTATATAATAACTGTAATTATACGTTAAAAGCTGTGAAGGGGAAAGTAGCGAAGGTAAGCGCGTTAAGAGAGCCGCCGGGTGGTGCGAGGCGGACGCGAACCGGATGCGAAGCTCACCCCGGAGCCGCGGCGCTGAGAGTATCATCATTTTAGGCGCTGACGAGCCGCCATGCGTTAGTTGGCAGCAGGGTGACTGGCCCTGA
>CAYNFL010000053.1:0-9438 GCA_964396465.1 uncultured Christensenellaceae bacterium | reverse complement strand
GCGATGTCGGTGCATACGAATATATCCTTTATCAAGACGGTGGAAGCCGGCTCGAAGTTGAGCTATGGCTGCACATTTACGGCAAACAAAGAAATGCGCGTCGCGACGCTGCCCATAGGTTACGCGGACGGCTTTAACCGGCTGCTTTCCAACCGCGGCGAGGTGCTCATCAACGGAAAACGCGCGAAAGTGGTTGGCCGCGTATGCATGGATCAGATACTTGCGGATGTGACGGATATCGAAGGCGTGAAGCTGCACGACGAGGCGGTATGCATCGGCGCTCAGGGTAAAGATGAAATCACCGCAGAGGAGATCGCGAACCTGTGCGGCACGATCAACTACGAAATACTGTGCGCGATATCGCCGCGCGTGCCGCGGCTGTACGTTGAAGGATGATATGAAGGACGAGATGCGCCGGGAAAAGCTGGATATACGGCAGTCGATGAGCGAGGCGAGCGTGAAAGAAGGCAGCGAAGCGATCACGCAGAATCTGCTTTCGCTGGCGTGTGTGCAACGCGCGCGGCGCGTCATGGCGTATTACGCGGTCAGAAACGAACCCGGCATGGGGGAGTTGATCGACGCGCTGCTCGATATGGGCAAGAGGGTTGCGCTGCCGCACGTCGGCACCGAAGGCATCGTTGTGGCGGAGTATACGCGCGAAACCGGGATGGAACGCGGCGCTTACGGAATACCGCAGCCCGTGCTGGCAAAAGGGTGCGAGGTGTTTGAGCCGGAAGTCGTGATTGTACCGGGCGTGGTGTTCGACCTGAAATTATGCCGCATCGGATTCGGCATGGGTTATTACGACCGTTTCTTGCAGAACAGCAGTACAGTGAAGATCGGCGTATGCTATGAAAGCCAGCTCGTGGACTGCATCGAAGCGGAGCCGCATGACGTGCGGATGGATTTCGTGGTTACGGAAGCGCGCATACTCGGTAATTCGTGATGCGCGTGATCGCGGGGAAGTATGGCGGCAGGCGGCTTGCCTGCCCCAAAGGCGAGACCGCAAGGCCTACGGCCGACCGGGTGAAAGAGGCCATGTTCGCAGCGCTTCAGTTTCAGATTGAAGGCAGGCGCGTGCTCGACGCGTTCGCGGGCAGCGGCGCGCTCGGCATTGAGGCGCTCTCGCGGGGAGCGGCGCATGCGGATTTTATCGAACGCGATGCAAAATGCCAAGAGGCGCTGGTAAAGAACCTCGAAATGGTGGAAGACAAAAGCAGCTTTTGCGTGTACAAGGGGGACGTGCTCTCCTTGCTGCCTGCAATGGGGAGGTATGACCTGCTGCTGCTTGATCCGCCGTACGACGCGGGATACTATGAGAAGACGCTTCATATCGCCCATAAAAGCGGTATTTTGGAAAAAGGCGCAGCAGTTGTATTGGAATGCCGCAGAAAATTTGCTTTTTTGCCTCCGATGGAGTATAATTTTAGTAAACGCAGGGATTACGGCGATATTTCGCTGATTTTCCTAACGTATGGAGATTGAATTGATCAAATGCGTATACCCTGGGAGTTTCGATCCGATCACTGCCGGGCATCTTGATATCATCACGCGCGCTGCCGCGATGTTTGATAACGTGACCGTGGCGGTGCTTGTCAACAAGAAGAAGAAGCCCGCGTTCACAACGGAGCAGCGAATGGATTTCATCCGCCGCGGCACAGCGCACCTGCCGGGCGTCAAAGTGGACAGCTTTTCCGGGCTGCTGGTCGATTATATGAGAGAGAAGGGCGCGAATCTCGTGATCCGCGGGCTGCGCGCGATATCGGATTTTGAGTATGAGTTTCAGATGGCGGCCATGAACGCAAAGCTCGCAAAGGATATCGAGACGATATTTTTGATGACGGATATCGGCAATTCGTTTTTAAGCTCCAGCATGGTCAAGGAGCTTGCCTATCACGGCGGAGACATAACAGGCCTGGTGCCTGATGCGATAAAGGAAGATGTGATTCAGTTATATGGCAGGTGAGCCGATGAAAATAAACGAGCTGCTTAACGAATTAAAGGATGAGATTGAGAACAGCCCGAAGTCCGTTTTTTCCAACAAACGTTCTGTCGATATTGATATCATACATGAAATTGTCGCCGATATTATTGCCGCATTACCCGAGGAGATTAATGAGGCGAAAAAGATCGTGCAGGAAAAGGAGCAGATCATCGACGCCGCGCGCGTTGAAGCCGCTGCGATTATTTCGAGCGCGGAAGACGAATTGCAGACGCGCATATCTGAAAATGAGATCGTGCGCGAAGCTGAAATCAAGGCGGGCGAACTCAAAGATCTGGCGCAGGGCAACGCCAAGGAGATTATACTGGGCGCGCGTGAATATGCGGACGATATATTAAAAGAACTGGAATCTTATTTTACGGATTATTTAAAGATGATACGAAAGAACCGGATGGAGCTTTCAACTAAGCGGAAGGAATAATTTTTCTTCTTCGATTCAGCAATCGCAATATAATAACAAACAGCAGTGAAACCGCCGCGAATATGGCACCGCCATACGCGGCGTTTTTGGATGCTGCCGAAATTGAGAAAGCCGCGGCGGCGAGCGGGAAAAGCTTTAAACCAAGCGCGCAGAGCGCAGCAGCCAATGTGCCCTGCAGCGTCTTTGCGAGTACAAAGCCTTTGAGCTTGAGCTGCGCGGCGGCGCAGGCCGCGCGCGTCTGCATGTGCACGCAAAGCCCGCCGAAAGCGATAATGGACGCGATCATAGGCAGCATCAGGGAGAGCGGCATACCTGAGGCGGCCATTTTCGCGCTGCCCGCGGAGAGCTCCAAGCTGCCGAGTATCATCGCGGATACGCACTGGTCGCTGATTCCTATGAGGTTCGCAATCGGCGAATAGATTTTAACAGCCCACCCGAGAAGCCCCGTCACGGATAACAGTTCCATGATTACAGAAAATACGACGATGTACCCGCCGACGCGCAGCATCAGCGACATCGCTTTATCCACGCCGTCGGCCATCAGCGCGCCAGCGGGCGGGCACTGCGCGGCGTCGCTGCGGAACAGCGCCCAAGCTTCGCGCAGCGAGGTTTTGGCAGGACGAACCTTTGCCGTGTTTCTTCTCCTGAACAGCCCGAATATCACGCCCGTAAGCAGCGCGGAAAGGTAATGCGTGGCGACGAGGTAAATGCCCGCCTCGGGCAGCCCGAGCATGCCGGAGGCCACCGCGCCCGTGATGAACACCGGCCCGGAAACGCTCGTGAAGCGCACGACAGCCTGCGCGTCGGGCTCGGACATTTTGCCGGATTGATAAAGCTCCGCGGCAAGGCGCGCGCCCACGGGGTAGCCCGAGAGCGCCGACGCGAGAAATATATACGCGCTTTCGCCCGACGCGTTGAATAAAAAGCGCGTCCCGCGCGAAAAGAAGTGCGCGATGAGCCTTACCAGCCCGGTTTCGAGCAGCATGAACGAGGCGACCACAAACGGGAATAGCGAAGGCAGCACCGTGAAAAACCACAGCTCCAGCCCGTCCTTCGCGGCGTTGAGGCAGCTTTCGGGGTACAGCAAAAACAATACGGCCAGCGCGGCGATACCGAGTATCAGCGGAAGTTTTTTCATGTCATCACAGCCTTACGGACTATGATTATGAGATTGAATGATTACATATGTCGGAGACAGATCTGGTATGATTATTTTGACAATGATAGCACATGTAGTTATACATTGAATAGCAAGGATGCGGGCATGATGAAAAAAATTAAAAACCGCATATTTAATTTGATTCGGGATGATGATATTAATAATTTGGCAAGCAATATATTTGACGGAATTATTATGGGGCTTATAATACTTAACGTTATCACCAAATTATCGGCACGATTCAATTTACCAAATTGACTCGATACAGTACAGTATTGAATGAATACAATATTGCCCGCACTGTTGAAAAAATTAATTTGCATTAATCAGTCATTAGTCGCTGGTTATCATCAGCCTTTGGGTATAATCCCTGTCCGTGCCGCAAAACGGCGGGACGGATTGCGTAAGCGCCCACACATTGGACGCGGCGATGTCGGTATCGGGGTAAGGCGGCGCGGCCGTCGTGACGAGGGGAACAGAAGACGCTTTTGAAAGCGCGGACAATACGTCGGGGCTTTTTACGCCCAGCACGCGGATGTGATCGACGGGCGCGGCGTTGTGCTTTTGCAGCGCCTCGCGCGTGACGCCGAGCAGCGCGCACAGCAGTATGCGCGATATTCGCGCGTACGTATAGCGCTTGGTTTTAATGCGTGCAATCAATTCGGCGCGCGTCGCGCATTGCAGCGCAGCGGCATAGATGCGGTTCTCCAGCCCCTCGGATACGTCGGGAAGCTGCGCGATATAATCCGCTCCATTAAGGCGCAACGTAGTCAGCAGCGCGGTATGGAAGCGCTCCGCGAACGCGGGGGACAGCCCCGCTTCCAACTGCGCACGAATATACTCACGGCAGGCGTTGGGCATCGCAGCCAGCGCTTTTTCGGTTTCGCCGGAATGAAGCGCCGCGCGGATGGCGGTCGCGCCGGGCAGGTACGCTTCGATATCCTTGCAGTGGTAGCCCGCGCCTTCGCGTTTGACGGCAAAGGGCGTGATGCTTGGGTGGTATTGCTGAATCGCCTTCAAGTATTCAATACCGAGCAATGCACCGGGCATGGAGGCGATATCGGGAGCGTTGGCAGCGCCCATGCGCGCGCGCGGAAAGCTTTTGCCCGCGCGCAGTTCCGATTTTAGCGCTTCTTTATACGCGGCGTCCTCGCTGCCGAGCGTGTGAGCGAGGTTTTGCAGCAGCGCTATGTCGTCCGTCTCGCAGCCGAAGCACAGGCTGTCCGCGCCCGCCGCGGCCAGCACGCGCACGCCGCCCGAGGCAAAGCCTTGCGCGCTCTGTACCGCGGATAACAGCGGCAGCTCGATTACGGCGTCCGCGCCGCTCGAAAGCGCGCAGGCCGCGCGCGTCCATTTATCGAATATCGCGGGTTCGCCGCGCTGTACGAAGCTGCCGCTCATCGCGCAGACGACTATTTTTGCGCCGGTAATATCACGAGCAAGCGAAATGTGCCGTTCGTGACCCGAATGGAACGGATTATATTCCGACACGATTCCGCAAATTCGCATAAATTCTCCTTTTCAAAGTCAGTAAAGTTATATATAATGGTTCGGTGGTATTTTTATTATACCACAATGTAAAATAATAATATGGTTTTTGCATATATTTGAAGGGAGATCAGGCGTTGATATGAGCTTAATGGAGGGTATCAAGCAGAAGGCGCGGGCGGCAAAAAAAAGGATTATACTGCCCGAGGGTACAGAGGAGCGCACGCTGAAAGCGGCGGAGATCATTACAAAAGACGGCATCGCGGACGTTACGCTGATCGGGGATGAATGTAAGATCAGGGAACTCGCAAAGGGATTGGACTATACCGGTGTCGGCATCATAGACCCGATAAAATCGGATAAGCTAAATGTATATGCGGAGAAGTTCTACGAGTTGAGGAAGCACAAGGGTGTGACCCCCGAAGCCGCCAAAGCACAAGTAACGGATCCGCTTTTTTATGCCTGCATGATGATCAAGATGGGCGATGCCGACGGCATGGTGGCAGGCGCGATTAACACGACGGGTAACACGCTGCGGCCCGCGCTGCAGATCATCAAAACCGCACCCGGAATTTCGGTGGTTTCAAGCTGTTTTATTATGGAACTGGCGACGATGGATTACGGATATAACGGCGTGATGATGTTCGGCGATTGCGCAGTAAACCCCTGCCCGACTGCCGAAGAGCTTGCGGCGATCGCGATATCTACCGCGAAATCGGGTGTGCAGCTTGTGGGTATGGAGCCAAAGGTTGCGATGCTTTCTTTTTCCACAAAAGGCAGCGCAAAGCACGAACTCGTGGACAAGGTCGTACAGGCGACCGCGCTCTTAAAGCAGCTTGCGCCGGAGCTCATGGCGGACGGCGAGCTGCAGGCCGACGCCGCGTTGGTCGATTCGGTCGGCCAGCTCAAATCTCCCGGCAGCCCGGTGGCAGGACATGCCAACGTGCTCATATTCCCCGATTTGCAAGCGGGCAACATCGGCTACAAGCTCGTGCAGCGCCTCGCGGGAGCCAAAGCCATAGGCCCCATCTGCCAGGGGCTGGCCGCACCGGTCAACGACCTGTCGCGCGGATGCAGCGTGGAAGATATCGTATCGGTCGTCGCGATTACAGCTGTACAGGCACAAAATTAGGAGGAAAACATGTATAATATTCTCGTAGTTAACGCAGGAAGCTCGTCGCTCAAATATCAGCTGATCGATATCAACACGACGAAAACGCTCGCAAAAGGCATCGTAGAGCGCATCGGTATGGAGGGCTCCGTACTGACGCATCAGACGCAGGGTAAAGATAAGATTGTATCAGAGCAGCCGGCTGCGGATCACAAAATCGCTATGGGGCAGGTGATCAAAGCGCTGACCGATCCGCAGTATGGCGTGATATCGGATATGGCCCAGATCAACGCGGTCGGACACCGTGTACTGCACGCCGCAGAAAAATTCACGCAAAGCGTTATCATCAACCAGGATGTCATTCACGCAATCCGTGATTGCATCAAATTCGGGCCGTTGCACAATCCGGCAAACCTTATGGGCATAGAGGCCTGTATGAGCACCATGCCGAATACGCCGATGGTAGCCGTTTTCGACACCGCATTTCATCAGACCATGCCCAAGAAAGCTTATATGTACGGGCTTTCTTATGAAGATTATACGAAATACGGTATCCGCCGTTACGGCTTTCACGGGACATCCCATAAATATGTTTCCAAGCGGTATGCGCAGCTTGTGGGAAGGAAGGATATCAAGATCGTCGTATGCCACCTTGGCAACGGCTCCAGTATGAGCGCGGTGGTCGGTGGAAAATGCGTGGATACATCCATGGGCTTAACGCCGCTCGCGGGCGTTATCATGGGTACGCGCTGCGGCGACATCGACCCCGCGATCGTATCGTACCTGATGAAGGAAAAGCAACTGGATTCCGAGCAGATGAGCGATTATATGAACAAAAAATGCGGTGTGCTCGGAATTTCGGGCGTATCGAGTGACTTCCGGGATATTAGCGCGGCGGCATTGGCGGGCAATGAGCGCGCGCAAACGGCGCTCGATATGTTCTGCTACGGCGTGAAGAAGTATATCGGCGCGTACGCGGCGGCGATGGGTGGCCTCGACGCGATCGTGTTTACGGCGGGCATCGGGGAGAACGATATCAATGTGCGCGCGCGGTGCGTGGAGGGGCTGGAATTCATGGGCGTTAAAATGGACGCGCAGCTCAACCAGACCCGCGGCAAGGAGATGCGCATCTCCGCCGCGGACTCCAAGGTGGATATCTGGTGCGTGCCGACCAACGAGGAGCTCGAAATCGCATACGATACGTATGAGCTCTGCAAATAGTGGACAAAAGAAAACAGCGCGTGTATAATGGGCATAATTGAAGGGGACGCCTGCCCGGGAATATCGCCCTTTAAGGGACCTGTCGGTGAGACTGAAACCGGCGGGAGGGGGATCCGGAACGGTAACAGCCGCTTTGCGTTTGAATAGGGTTTTAAGCGCCCGGAAAGTACCGGGAATATGGGTGGCACCGCGGGTACAACTCGTCCCTGTCTTTTAGATAGGGGCGTTTTCTTTTATCTTTTTGAGGTGAAGCATGCTGACACAAGCGCCGAAAGGCACAAAGGACGTGCTGCCTTCCGAAAGCGGAAAGTGGCAGTATATCGAGAATAAAGCGAGAGACATCTGCGCACGGTTCGGATACCGCGAGATTCGCACGCCGGTATTCGAGCATACGGAGCTGTTTCTGCGCGGCGTGGGCGACACGACCGACATCGTGCAAAAGGAAATGTATACGTTTCTCGACAAGGGGGAACGCAGCATTACGCTCAAGCCCGAGGGCACGGCAGGCGTGGTGCGCGCGTTTGTGGATCATAACCTCTACGCCGAGGCGCAGCCCGTGAAGATGTATTATCTGTCCACCCCGGTATTCCGCTACGAGAAGCCGCAGACCGGGAGATTGAGAGAGCATCATCAGTTCGGCGTCGAGGTGTTCGGCGCGTCAGGCCCGTCGGTCGATGCTGAAGTCATTGCCGTCGCGCTGACGCTGCTCAAAGAACTGGGGATTAAGGGGCTTGCGCTCAATATCAACAGCATCGGCTGCCCAAGCTGCCGCCCCGCGTATAACGCCGCGCTGCGCGGCTTTCTGGATTCGCGCGAGGGGCTTTGCGCGAATTGCGCGGAGCGCGCGAAAACGAATCCGCTGCGCGTACTCGACTGCAAGGAGGAAAAGTGCAGCCGAATCGTCAAGGACGCCCCCGTGATGCTGGACTGCCTCTGCGACGAATGCCGCGCGCATTTTGAAGGGCTGAAAACGCGCCTGAATGCACTGGGTATCGCGTTTTCCGTCAACCCGCATATCGTACGCGGGCTGGACTATTATACGAAGACGGTATTTGAGATCATCTCGACGGATATCGGTGCGCAGGGCACGGTATGCGGCGGCGGGCGTTACGACGGCCTTGTGGAGCAGATCGGCGGCCCTTCCATGCCGGGCATCGGCTTTGGCATGGGCATCGAGCGGCTGCTGCTCGTGCTGGAATCGCTGGGAATTGCGCTTCCGCAGCGGCGGATGTGCGACACGTATATCTGCACGTTGGGCGAGAAAGCGTCGGTTGAAGGATTAGCTTTGGCAATGGAGCTGCGGGGCGCAGGCATACGAACCGAGACAGATCATATGGGGAGAAGCCTGAAAGCGCAACTCAAGTACGCGGCAAAAATCGGTGCGGCGTATGCCGTAATTTTCGGTGAGGATGAGATGAAAAACGGCACGGCGGTGGTGCGCGACATGAACGCCAGCGAAGAGAAAACGATTCCGCTTGCGGAATTAGTACAATATTTAAAGGCAGGTTTGGTATGAGCGAGTTTTTGCAGGGGTGGAAGAGGACGGATTATTGTACCCGGTATACCGCGGACGACATCGGCCGCGAGGTGACGCTGATGGGCTGGGTTCAGACGCGGCGCGACCTCGGCGCGCTGATATTTGTGGATCTGCGGGACCGCACGGGTATCATGCAGGTGGTGTTTAACGAATCGCTCATGGGTGAAGGCTTTGCCAAGGCCGAGGGACTGCGCAGCGAGTATGTAATTGCGGTACGCGGGCAGATCGTCCGGCGTGACCCCGAGACGGTGAACGAAAAGCTGCCGACCGGCCTCATCGAGGTGCGCGCGAAGGAATTGAAGCTGTTAAGCCACGCGCAAACGCCGCCGTTTGAAATTGACGACGATACCGCGGTGCGCGAGGAATTGCGCTTAAAATACCGTTTCATCGACTTGCGCCGCCCTGTGATGCAGCGCAACCTCATGTTCCGCAGCCGCATCGCGGCGGCCGCGCGGGAGTACCTTACGGATAATGGCTTTATCGAAATCGAGACGCCCGT
>CAYNFL010000052.1:8057-9479 GCA_964396465.1 uncultured Christensenellaceae bacterium | reverse complement strand
GAACTCCGCCGCCTGCCCGATCACGATCGGGCCAGAGCCGATCACCATGATTTTTTTGAGGTCATTCCTTCTTGGCATATCCATCCTCCGCTGCGATTAAACACTGCAATCCCATATATAAACCGTTCCCTCAAGCGCCTTTATCCGTTGTAATGCAATTAGCCATACTCATACAAAAGCGCCCTCTGTCATTCTCATGCGGTATCTACGCCAACACCATGTCCAGCGCGGCGCACAAAGCGTCGATGTGTTCCTCGCGTATCGTGTATGGCGGCAGAAAGCGCACCACATTGCCGCCCGCCGTCGCCGTGACGAAGCCCTTTTCGAGCAGCGCTTTTTGCACATCCTTGGCCGGTTTCGCGTCATCCAGCGCGATACCCAGCATCAGCCCGCGCCCGCGCGCTTCCTTGATAACCGGATGCGCCGCACGGACGCGTTGCAGCTTATCCATGAAGTATGCGCCCATGGCTTTTACGTTGCCAAGCAGGCTGCTTTGCGTGAGCTTTTGCGCCACGCAGAGCGCCGCCGCGCTCGCGAGGTAGTTGCCCGCGAATGTGGAGCCGTGGTCTCCCGCCGAAAACGCCCGCGCGGCTTTGCCGCGCGCGAGGAACGCGCCCACCGGCACGCCGTTGCCGAGCGACTTGGCGAGTATAATCACGTCCGGCATCGCGCCAAGGCCGGGCGAAGCGATGAACTCCCCTGTGCGCCCCATGCCCGTCTGTATCTCGTCGGCGACCATCAGCGCGCCGCGCTGATCGCATATGCTGCGGATGGCCTGCCAGTATTCCGCTGTCAGCGGCAGTATGCCGCCCTCCCCGATGATGGGCTCCGCGATCACCGCCGCGGTTTCGTCCGTCACGAGCGCTTCGAGCGCCGGTATGTCGCCCGGCGGCGCGTAAGAAAAGCTCGGTATCAGCGGCTTGTACGGCTCGTGGAATTTGCTCTGCCCCGTCGCGGCCAATGTGGCGAGTGTGCGCCCGTGGAAGCTGCCTTGCAGCGTCACATAATGCGCGCGCGGAACGCCCGCGGCGTAGTGGTACTTGCGCGCGAGCTTCATCGCGCCCTCCACCGCCTCCGCGCCGCTGTTGGAGAAAAACACGTTGTCCATGCCCGTGGCTTCGCACAGCAGCTTGGCTGCCTGCGCCTGCTTTTCGATGTAGAAGATGTTGGACGTGTGCAGCAGGCTATCCACCGCTTCGTGCAACGCCTGCTTGAAGCCCCCGTCCGAATACCCGAGGCAGCACGTCGCGATGCCAGAGAGGAAGTCCGTGTACTTCTTCCCTTCGGTATCGAATAAATATACATCCTCGCCGCGCGTAAAGCAAACAGGGCACCGTGCGAATACAGGGCTGTAATATTGCTTTTCCAGCGCGATAATATCGTCCAGTTTCATGCCGTCACTCCCTCACCATCGTGCCGATG
>CAYNFL010000052.1:0-8047 GCA_964396465.1 uncultured Christensenellaceae bacterium | reverse complement strand
CTCGAGTATGATAGGGTGCGGGATCGTGCCGTTTAAAATATGCGTGCGCTTCACGCCGCTTTTGATCGCCTTGATGCACCCTTCCACCTTGGGCAGCATGCCGCCCGATATCACGCCTTTGTTGATATACTTGTAGATTTCGTCCATCGTGATCTCGTAGATCAGCGTTGCGGCATCGGCCGGGTCGCTGCGGATGCCGTCGATGTCGGTTAAGAACATGAGCTTTTCCGCGCTGAGCGCAGCCGCGATCTCCCCCGCGACGGTGTCCGCGTTGATGTTGTAGCTTTCGCCCCCCGATCCCACGCCGATGGGCGCGATGACGGGAATGTATTCGTCCTGCGCGAGCGTGTTTAATAGCTTCGTGTTGATGCCCGTGATGCTGCCCACAAAACCCATGTCGAAGCCGTCTTCGCTTTTCAGCTTTTCCGCCTGAATCAGCGAAGCGTCCTTGCCGCAAAGGCCGATGGCTTTTGCGCCCGCGACGCCGAGCTGCGATACGATCTCCTTGTTGATCTTGCCCATCAGCACCATCAGCACGACGTCCATCGTCGCCTCGTCCGTCACGCGCAGGCCGTTGTGAAACTCCGGCTTGATATCGTAAAGCGCCAGCATTTTATTGATATCGCCGCCGCCGCCGTGCACCACGATGGGGTTCATGCCCACGTATTTTAACAGCGTGATATCCTGCATGATCTTTTCGGAAAGCTCTTTGGAGAGCATCGCCGCGCCGCCGTACTTGATCACGACCGTCTTGCCCGAGAGCCTGCGGATATAAGGCAGCGCCTCGATCAGTATATTAGCTTTCTCAAAATATTTGTCCATTATAAATACCATCCCGTATCGTCCAGGCCTTCGGTTTCAGCGAGGCCTGTCATAATGTTCATGTTCTGCACGGCCTGCCCCGCCGCGCCCTTGATTAAATTGTCGAGGCAGGACACCGCGACAAGCCTGTTCACGCGCTGATCGAGCACAAAACCTACCGCGAAACGGTTGCTGCCTACCACATGCTTCAATTCCGGCAGGCTTTTGCAATAGACGCTCACGAACGGCTCATGCGCGTACATGCCATACGCCGTAAAAATATCCTCTTCGGATACGCCTTTTTTGGGTGTGGCGTACATCGTCGATATGATGCCGCGCTTGACGGGCAGCAGGTGCGGCGTAAACGAAACGGCCACGGTCTCCCCCGCCGCGATGGAAAGCTCCTTCTCGATCTCCGAGGTGTGCCGGTGCGTTCCGACGCCGTACGCCTTCACGTTGCCGGACAGCTCGCAAAACGTATATTCGAGCGTTTCCTTTCGCCCCGCGCCGGAGACGCCGGATTTCGCGTCGATGATGATACCGGCAGGCTCGATCACGCCCGCCTTGAGCAGCGGGTATAGCGCGAGTATCGCGCAGGTGGTATAGCAGCCCGGGTTGCCCACGATGCGCGCATTCCTGATGCGCTCGCGGTAAAGCTCCGGCATGCCGTATACGCTGTCGGCGAGCAGCTCCTGATGCGGATGCGTCACATGATACCACGCTTCATACACCGCCGCGTCGTTGTAACGGAAGTCCGCTGAAAGGTCGATCACGCGCGCGCCGCGCTTCAGCAGCGCCGCCGCAACCGCGGCGGATGCGCCGTGCGGCAGGCACAGGAATACGATATCGCTGTCCCCCGCGATTGTATCTGCGTCCATTTCTTCCAGCAGTATATCGTGCCGCGCAAAGTTTGGATATACCTCGCTCATCTTCTTCCCCGCAAAGCTTTTCGATACCGCGTGCATAAGCTTTACATTGCCGTGTCGGCTAAGCAGCCGCATAAGCTCCTCGCCCGCATATCCCGTCGCGCCGACAACGCTCACCTTGATCATGGCAGAACCTCCCTTTTAGTATTTATAATTATACATTAAAATGCATAAAAATGCAACACCTTTTTTCAGAATAACGCAATAATAATTCTGCCAAACTACAAACAACGAATCGAGCTAAAGGGGGCGCCAATATGAGGAAAGTGATACTGCTGGCAGTCGTGCTGGCCGTCATCGCGGCGGGATGGTTTTTATACTTTCACAATCCGGAGCAAATCACAAAGGTCAGCGTCAGTCACGCCAAAATTATGAACCTGTCGAACACGCTTGAATTTTCGGGTAAAGTCGTACCCGTCAGCATGTATAGCGTCATGAGCGAAACGGGCGGTACGGTCGAGGAACTATACGTTAGCGAAGGGGATACGGTAACGGCAGGCGATGATTTGTTTTCGCTGGACGCATCGCAGCTTGAGCGCCAGCTTGATGAGGCGCAACTAAAGTACGACATGCTGGAGGAAACCTCCGCGCAGTCGGTCATGGCGCAAAACGGGGCGGCAGGCGAAGCGCAGCAGAGCCTTTTAGAGCAGCAAGCCAAGGTAGCGCTTGCTTTGTCGCAGACGACCGGGTACGATTTTGAATCCTTCAACGAAGCGTTTGCGCAGACGGCGGAAGATACCGCCTCGCAAATGGCTTCAGCGCTGGACGGCCTGACAACCGAAAGCATTGAAACCTTGGCTGCGACGGCGGATATCGGCAGCGATGAGATCGCGCTCGCGGCGCTTTCGGTGGAAAGCCTTCAGGAAGCAATCGACAACATGTATTTTTCCAGCCTGATCGACGGTACGGTGATCGCGGTCAACATCAACGCAGGCGAAGTGCTTGCGCCCGGCGTGCCCGCGCTCGTGATCGCGGACACCAGCGATACGGTGATAGAAGGGTACGTATACGAGAAGGATGTATCGGATCTTGAGGAAGGGCAGCAGGTGAAAATTGATACGGAGAGCAGATATTACTTAGGCGCGGTAACGGCGATCGGCAAGGCGGCGGGCGTGGGCGAAGCATCGGATTATGGCGCAATGACCAAGGTGGAGATTACGCCGAACGGGAGTTTTTCAAAGATGCCTGGCGCTGCCGTCGATCTCGAAGTCCTCGTCAGCAGCAAGAAAAGCGTGCTGGCAATCCCGCTTGAATGCATCGCTGAGGACGGCTGCGTATATATCGTCAACGCGGAAGGCATCGTGGAAAAACGCGCCGTTCGCACTGGCTTTAAAGACATGTATGACGTGGAAATATTAGATGGCGTCGCCGAGGGAGAGACGGCCATACTGTCGCCCGATGGCATTGAGGATGGACAGCAGGTTGCATATGATTGAAGTGAAAAATCTCTGCAAGACGTACGGTAGGGGAAATACATGCGTTCACGCGGTGAGGAACGTATCGCTTAAGTTGACAGAGGGCGGGTTTCTCGCGATTATGGGCGCGTCGGGCAGCGGCAAAACGACGCTGATGAATATACTCGGATGCCTCGATACGCAGACCAAGGGCGAATACTTTTTTTCCGGCACCGATGTGCGGCGGCTTTCAGTTGAAAGCAAGGATCATCTGCGCAGCCGCCGTATCGGCTTCATATTCCAGTCGTTTTACCTGCTGCCGTCGCTCAACGCGCGCCAGAACATTGAGCTGCCCATGGTATACGCGGGTGTGCCGCCCAAAGAGCGGCATCGGCGTTCATCCGAGCTGCTTGAGCTGACCGGGCTTTCGGGGCGCGCTTCGCACATGCCCGGCGAACTCTCCGGCGGGCAGCGGCAGCGCGTCGCCATCGCGCGGGCGCTCGTCAATTCGCCCAGCCTCGTGCTCGCGGACGAGCCCACCGGCAACCTCGACACGCGTACCGGAGAGGATATCATGCGCATGCTCAAAGGTTTCAACGACAGGGGTGCGACGATCGTGCTGATCACGCACGAGAGCAGCATCGCGAGGTATGCCAAAGAGCTGGTCCTGCTGAAGGACGGCCGCATCGTTCCGGAGGAATCATGAAGATAGGCGATTATATCGGCATCGCGTCCCACCAACTTAAAAAGAACCGGATGCGCACGGCGTTGACCGTACTCGGGATCGTCATCGGTATCGCTTCCATGATTACGGTAATATCGGTCGGCGAGGGCGGTAAAGAAATGATCCACTCAGAGCTGGCCAAGTTCGGCGTGAACCGCGTATGGCTGTTCCCCAACGATTTGCAGGGTCCGAGCCGCATGCTCGTGATCTCGGACGCGGAAATGCTTCAAAAGATACAAGGTGTGGGCGAAGTCGCCCCTTCCGCATACGAAAAAACGAAGCTGTCCAATTCGGCCATTACGATCACCTCCGATATCGTCGGGACAACCAAGGCGCTTTTCGACATTGAACAGATGACTTACCTTGAAGGCCGGGGCCTCACCGAGAAGGATGTGGAGTACGCGCGCAACGTCGTCGTGTTGAGCCAGAGCGCCAAAGAAACGCTGTTCGGCGACGAAAGCGCTGAAGGTAAAAAGGTCAGCATCAACGGGCAAAGCTTCAAGGTGATCGGCGTGGAACGTGAGGACCAGTCGATTTACGCTTCATTTTTTACCGGCAAGTGCTATATCCCGATCAGCACGTTCTCCGGGATGTTCTCCAGCAATAACGTTGATGAAATATCCGTGACGGCGCAGAGCACCGAAACGCTTGACGGCGTGATCGAAAACAGCATATCGCTGCTGCTCGGTAAATACGGGGAAGGCTCCATTAAAATCATCAACTTAACCAAAGAGCTCGACAACGCGCAAAACATACTGGATATATTTACGGCGGTGGTCAGCGCGGTCGCGGCCATATCGCTGCTCGTCGGCGGCATCGGTATCATGAACATCATGCTTGTCACCGTCAAGGAGCGCACGCGCGAAATCGGCATCCGTAAGGCGCTGGGCGCCGGAGAGCATCACATACTCGGCCAGTTCTTAACCGAAGCGCTGTTCTACGCGATACTCGGCGGATTGCTCGGCGTGGGAATCGGCATGCTGCTGACCAGCCTTGCGGGGGATATATTGGGCGTCGAAGCTAAAGTATCCGTTTCGGCAGCTTCGCTGAGCGTGCTGTTCTCCGCATCGATCGGCATCATTTTCGGCATCGTTCCGGCATATAAAGCCTCCAAGCTCGACCCCGTCGAGGCGCTGCGACAGGAATAGTTAAAACAAACGGTATGTGTAATTGAACATAAAGCAGCTGCAGCCCGATACAATTATATCGGCATTGCTGTTTTTCGTTGTCTTGACGCAAAATATCGGATATGCTATATTAACATTTGGTTTATGCCGAAGTGATGGAATTGGCAGACGTGCCGGACTCAAAATCCGGTGGTAGCAATACCGTGCGGGTTCAAGTCCCGCCTTCGGCACCATGGACATCTTAGGCAAGACAACAGGGGTGACATCAGGGACAGACACCGGGTAAAAAAGTTTTTAGGGGGGAGCCGTCGAAACCAATTCGCCGGCTTTTTCCTTTTTTATGATTATCAGTATTTTATATTGCAATGCAGAAATATCTTATGGAAAAGAAAAGATATTTTTTCTAATCTGTTGACAACCGTGGTTTGGACTGCTAATATGAATGTATCTATATTAAGCGTTGATGGAGACAGGCGTTGCGTTTAGCGGTCGCAGAGAGCCGGAGGATGGTGGGAATCCGGCATCGCGGGGCAACAGCAGATCACTCCGGAGCTGCATGTCGAACAACAGTAGACGTTGCCGGCTAACCCCGTTATCGGTTTAGGGCTTAGCAGAGCCTGAAGCGGCCTTGTTAAAAGGCAAGATGAGTGGTACCACGGGGTTGAAAGCAACTGCGTCTCTTCAAAAAATGAGGAGTACGCGGTTTTTATTATATCACGATGATTACAGGGGGGTAACAAAATGCATAAGCAACGCGTCATATCGTTTATCGTATCCAACCAGCCGGGCGTACTGTGCCGGATATCCGGCCTCATCAGCCGCCGCGGCTTCAACATCGACAGCTTAACCGTCGGCACGACGGCCGACCCGGCGCTTTCGCGTATCACGATTGTCATGGACGCGGACGACGCCGTGATCGAGCAGGTCATCAAGCAGTTTGACAAGCTGCTCGACGTGAAGGCGATCAAGGAAATACCCGCCGAAAATGGCGCGATGCGCGAGGTCGCGCTGCTCAAGCTGTTTTTAAACGAAAACCGTCGGCAGATGATGGAGGACATCGCCGCGCGCGGCGGCGTCGTGCTGGATATCGGCGAAAATACGGCGACAATACAGCTTACGGGTACGGTGCTGTTCATCAACGACAGCATTGAAGTGTTAAGAAAATACGGTTTAGCCGAAATCGCGAGAACAGGCATGGTCGCGCTGGAGAGAGGCGACGGCGCTTTGCTTTGCGAATACGGACAGCCGGAAAATATGTAAAGGAGAAACCCCAATGGCCAAGTTATATTATCAGTCGGATTGCAAGAAGGAATACCTCGAGGGCAAAAAGGTCGCCGTAATCGGTTACGGCAGTCAAGGGCATGCGCATGCGCTTAACCTCCATGAGTCAGGCTTCGATGTCGTCGTCGGCCTTTACGAAGGATCAAAGTCTTGGAAGAAAGCGCAGGATGCGGGGCTTACGGTGATGACCGCGGCGGACGCCGCCAAGGCTGCCGACGTCATCATGATACTCGTCAACGACGAGCTTCAGCCCGTCATCTACGAAACCGCCGTAAAGCCCAGCCTCAAGGCGGGCAAATACTTGGCGTTCGCGCACGGCTTCAACATCCACTTCGGGCAGATCAAGCCTCCGGCGGATGTCAACGTGTTCATGATCGCGCCCAAAGGGCCGGGGCATACCGTGCGCTCGCAGTATCAGGAGGGCAAGGGCGTGCCGTGCCTCATCGCGGTACATCAGGATCCATCGGGCGACACGGAGCAGGTAGGGCTTGCTTACGCGCTGGGCATCGGCGGCGCGCGTGCGGGTATCCTTAGAACCACGTTCCGCGAGGAAACCGAAACCGACCTGTTCGGCGAACAGGCGGTGCTGTGCGGCGGCGTATCCGAGCTGATGAAGGCCGGGTTTGATACCCTCGTCGAGGCCGGCTATGAACCGGAGAGCGCATACTTTGAATGCGTGCATGAAATGAAGCTCATCGTCGATATGATCAACGCGGGCGGTTTTTCGTGGATGCGTTATTCGATCAGCGACACCGCCGAGTTCGGCGATTACTCCGTAGGCCGCCGTATCATCACGGACGATACGCGCAAGGAGATGAAGAAGGTACTGCGAGAGATTCAGGAAGGCGAGTTCGCCAAGCGCTGGATACTCGAAAACAAAGCAGGACGCCCGGCATTCATGGCGCGCCGCCGTATCGAACGCGGCCTGCCGGTTGAAAAGGTGGGCAAGGAACTGCGCAAGATGATGCCTTGGCAGAAGGAACCGGAGTTTTAAGCCGGAATTAAGGCTCCCTCAGGCGAGGGGGCTGCCGCCGAAGGCGACTGTGGGAGGGATTAATCGCATAGAAATTGACTGCGTGCGCGTCACTCCCTCCCTTCGGTGCACCTCCCAATCCCCCCTTCGGGGCAGTCATTTTGGGGGGAGGCCACGGCTTTAATACCGGGCGGCCATGCAGGGCTGCCCCTACGGAATCAGAATAATATATTGCGCCATGACAGGAGGCCGCAATTATGGTAAGAAAGATTGAAATATTTGATTCGACGCTACGCGACGGCGCGCAGGCGCGCGGCATCAGCTACTCGTTGCACGACAAGCTGCAAATGCTCATGCTGCTCGATAGCTTAGGCGTCGATTATATCGAGGCGGGCAACCCCGCCTCCAATCCCAAGGAGCGCCAGTTTTTTGAGGAAGCGGCAGCTCTTCCGCTCAAAGCCACGCTCGTGGCGTTTGGCAGTACGCGCCGCAAGGACGCAAAAGCCGCCGAGGACGCGGGCGTCGCGGCGCTGCTGGGCGCAAACACCAAGGCCGTCGCGGTATTCGGCAAGGCGTGGGACCTGCACGCGACCGAGGTGCTCTGCACCACACTCGAGGAAAACATCGCGATGATCCGCGACACGATTGCGCACATGAAAACGCAGGGCCGCGAGGTGATATTCGACGCGGAGCATTTCTTCGACGGTTACGCCGCGAATCCGCAGTACGCGCTTTCTGTGCTGCGCGCGGCAGACGAAGCGGGCGCGGACACCGTCGTGCTGTGCGATGCGGTGGGCAAGATCGTGCAGGTGATCGAGATC
>CAYNFL010000051.1:5437-9617 GCA_964396465.1 uncultured Christensenellaceae bacterium | reverse complement strand
GCCTTGGAAAGCCGCCCCTACGGGAACGCGGATATTACGGCTATGACGGAGAGGCGGGCGGCCTTGGAAAGCCGCCCCTACGGGAACGCGGATCAATGATCGCAGTCAGGAGAAGCTTTGGTACACGCATTTGAATATGATGGCGAATATTACGCGCTGGACGTGGAAACGGGCAGCGTGCACCTGCTGGATGAACAAGCTTACGGCGCGGTAAAGCGCCTTGAGGAGACGGAGCGCACGGGCGGCGATATGGACGCAGCGCTGTGCGGCGGCGGCGTTTATGAGGAGCTGCGCGCGCTCAAAGAAGCGGGGCTGCTGTTCTCCGCGCCGGATGAAACCGCGGACAAACCGCAAAACCTGATCAAGGCGATGTGCCTGCACTTAGCGCACGACTGTAACCTGCGCTGCGGCTATTGTTTTGCCAAGGGCGGGGCGTTTGCCGGGAAGCGCGAGCTCATGAGCGAAGCGGTGGCGCACGCGGCGATAGATTTTCTCGCGGACGTTTCGGGCGCGCGGCGCAATCTCGAGGTGGATTTTTTCGGCGGAGAGCCGCTTTTGAACTTTGAGGTGCTTAAGAGCACCGTGGCGTACGCGCGCGCGATGGAAAAGGAGCGCAAAAAGAATTTCCGCTTTACCGTCACGACCAACGCGTATGAAGTGACGGATGAGATGAAACGATATATCGACGAGCACATGCACAACGTAGTGGTCAGCATCGACGGGCGGCCGCACGTGCACGACGCGGTAAGAAAGACCCCGGACGGCGGCGGCAGCTACGCGCACGTGGCCAAAAACGCGAAGGCGATGCTTTTGGATCGCAAGGGAGAATATTATGTGCGCGGCACGTTTACGGCCGACAACCTTGATTTTGCGGAGGATGTGCTGCATGTGGCGGATATGGGCTTTGAAGGCGTCTCGATTGAGCCCGTGGTGACTAAGGCTAAAAACGCGATTCGGCAAGAGCATCTGCCCGCGATATTTGCCGAATACGAGCGGCTCGCGGCGGAGTACGCGAAGCGCCGCAGGGAAGGCAACGGCTTTACGTTCTTTCACTTCATGGTCGATTTGGATGCGGGGCCGTGCAGGCAAAAGCGCGTGAGGGGCTGCGGCGCGGGCACGGAGTATATCGCCGTCGCGCCCAGCGGCGACATTTACCCGTGCCACCAATTTGCGGGCAGGCCGGAATATAAAATGGGCAGCGTATTTGAAAAAACGCTGGACAAAACGCTTGCCAAACGGTTTGATGAATGCGATATTTACCACTTGGAACCCTGCCGAAAATGCTGGGCAAAATATTATTGCAGCGGCGGCTGCGCCGCGGCGAATGTCAATATTAACGGCGACATGATGCGCCCGTATGAAATCGGCTGCGCGATGCAGAAGAAAAGGCTGGAGCTTGCGATCGCGCTGGCGGCAAAGGAGCGGATGGAATGATACAAAGCGTGAACGGAATCAGGCCGGATATCCCGCGTGAGGCGTATGTGCACCCGGGCGCGGCGGTGATCGGGCAGGTGAAGCTCGGCAAGCACGCAAGCGTATGGCCCGGCGCGGTGATTCGCGGCGACATGGCGGCGATCATCGTCGGCGAGCGCACGAGTATACAGGACGGCTGTGTGCTGCACACGGACACGCTGCAGCTGCGCGTCGGCAGCGACGTGACCGTGGGGCACCGCGCGGTGCTGCATTCGTGCGACATTGAGGACGGCGCGCTGATCGGCATGGGCGCGATCGTGCTCGACGCGGCGAAGGTGGGAAAGGACAGCATCGTGGGCGCGGGCGCGCTGGTGCCGCCCGGCTTTGTGGTGCCGCCCGGCACTGTGGTGATGGGCGTGCCGTGCAAGGTCGTGCGCGAGGTGAAGCCCGACGAGATCGAGGAGAACAAGAGGCGCTGCGGGTTTTATATGGAAGACGCGAAGGCGTACATAAAGACGGGAGAGATATTGTAGGGGATCAGTATAACGATGAAGCTTTCTTTGCAAAGCTTTTTTGTTTTAGGAAGTGTAAGGCTTCCCTGAAAGGGGAGCTCAGGCTGTCGATAAAGCGATCCTTGTCTCCCTCAGACGGCTACCCCGAAGGGGTGGACTGGGAGGTGGCACGAAGTGCCGGAGGGAGTGATAAAATTAAGAGTGGTTTTAAGCCATTTTCTCTCCCCCAGTCGCCTATCGGCGACAGCCCCCTCGCCTGTGCCCAAAATGGGTATCAGAGGGGGCTAATAATTAAGGTTTTTTAAAACTCTGGGCTCCCCTGAAAGGGGAGCTCCCGGCAATCATCCCTTTCCCACAGGCGTGGCAGCCCGTGGAGACGCCGACCGCGCCCGCGCAAAGGGTCTGCCCTGCTCTATCCCCCTTAATTAAAAATGGGCTGTCCAGAAATGAGCGGGCGGATAATATCCGCCCCTACTGTGATGGGCCGCCCTGCCCTGTCCGCCTTAATTGAAAAGGAGCTTTTCGCTCCTTACCTTTAAACCCTTTTATTCCTCAATATCTACGGAAAGCGTCTGCGCGCTGCCCTGCGGGCCGATGCGCAGCGTTTCGCTGCCCGCGCCGAGCGCCTTTAAAAGCACGCCGGGCGTGCCGTTTTGCTCCTGCTGCTCCTTGCTCAAAAGCCCGCTCTGCTCCGAAACGGATACGTTCTCCGGGCCGAAGCCGATGAGCAGTATGCGCTCGCCGATGCTCACGGAAAGCGAATCGATCGGCAGCACGATTGCGCCGATGCCTTTGATCTGCACCGGCACGATATACGTCACGCGCACGGCGCTGGCATAGTTGGCTTTGCACCGCTCCACCGCGACGCCTCCTTCGAGCGTAACCTTGCCTTCGGGTACGCCGTCCTGCGCCCACCAGTCATGCAGCGTTTCGCCGTCGAAGCCCACCACGCGGTACCCGAGGCTTCCTTCCCCGCTGTCACCCGAGGAAATCAGCAGCATGTCATACTCCGAACCGGGGAAGGCGATCGTCATCGCGGGGTAAGCGACGTCGCTTTGCTCGAACAGGCTGTAGTACGCCAGCCGCTCGCCGCCACTTTTCCGCGCCTCCCATAGCACCGTCATGAGCCCTGAATCCCTGCCGCCCGGCATCGACACCGGTACGGTATTCAAGCGATATTCCTTATTCTCGCCGATCGAAACGGTCTGTTCTGAAAGGCTGCCATCCGTATAAAGCGCTTTGCTGCCCGCGCCCGTGCCAAATACAAGGCAGGCACAGGCGCCCGCCGCCGCCAAAACGCACACCGCGGCAAAAGCGGCCTTCAGCCTTGCGCGCGGAAATTGCGGCATATGCCTCTCCCGCGCGATATTATCCGCATTAAGGCGCGCCGCCGCGGGTTTGAAAAACCGCCCGGCTTCGCGCTTGCCCTGCGTCAATATTTTATCCAGCTCCATATCATTCACAAGAGAACCCCTCCTGCGCCAGCGTCCTTTTAAGCTGCTGCCTTCCGCGGCACAATCTGGCTCTGACGTTGCTTTCGCTGATACCCAGCGTGCGCGCGATCCCGCCTGTCGTCATATCCTCAAAATAGTACAGCGATATCACCGAACGCAGTTTTACGGGCAGTTCCATCACCTTTTGGAACACCTCTCCGCCTTCGGCCGTTTCAAACATACGCGTTTCGTCTAATGCGGAGGTTTCTGCATCCGTATCACGCAGGGGAAGCATCCGCCGAAAACCGGCGGATGCCATATAGTCCCTGCACAGGTTTACCGTAATCCGGTAAATCCATGTGTAATAATCGCTTTCTCCGCGAAACTTGCGCAGGTTCTTGTATACGCGGCAGAATACCTCCTGTGCGATATCTTCCGCGAGGTATTTGTCCCGCATATGATAGTACGCAAGCTTTAGTACCCTGCCGCCCAGCGACTTAATCAGCTCATCCAGCGAAACTTCCTCCGTGCCGCTGACAAACTGCTCCTCAACTGCATCCAAAGCGATATTCCCCCGCCGACGCTATTCCGCCCTAACCTCCTGCTTCATAAAGCATACGTAGGATATGGCAAAACATATCATAGTCAACGCGAGAAGGCCTGTCAAGTGCGGCCATACCAGCAGCAGGCTCTGCCCCAGCGGCAGGTTGCCCGCAACCATATTGTATGACTGATTATACTGCGAAACGGTAAACGTATTGGTGATCGACCGCAGGCTTGGATTCAGTATCGCCGAAGTCGCCTCGCTGTACAACGTTGTCG